>NZ_CAXBJS010000142.1:0-6983 GCF_963976025.1 uncultured Arenimonas sp. | reverse complement strand
CCGCCCGCAGCCCCCGGGCCCAGGCCCCCGGGGCCAAGCCTTCGGGGGCGGGCGGCGCGGGCGCTGGCGGTCGCCGCCCCGCCAACCCGAGGCGAGCTGTTCAGAATTCCTCTTTCGCGCTTGCGAGACCGCCCATATGGTCATCCCACGACAGGGCCTGCCCGCAGCGCAGGCGCCGCCGACAGGGAGCCCGCAGAATGACCTCCAAGACCGCCCTTTCCGTCCTCGCCGTCGCCGCGGCCGGCCTCGCCGCCGGGGCCGCGCAGGCGCAGGAGGAGCCCGTCCTCAACGTCTACAACTGGTCGGACTACATCGCCGAAGACACGCTGGCCAACTTCGAGGCCGCTACCGGCATCCGCGTGGTCTATGACGTCTACGACAGCAACGAGATGCTGGAAGCAAAGCTCATGGCCGGCTCGTCGGGTTATGACGTGGTCTTCCCCTCGGCACGACCCTTTGCCCAGCGGCACATCCAGGCCGGCGTCTACGCCCCGCTGGACAAGGCGCAGCTTGGCAACCTGGGCAACCTCGACGCCGACCTGCTGGCCGGCCTGCAGGACGTCGACCCCGGCAATACCCACGCCCTGCCCTACATGTGGGGCACCACGGGCCTGGGCATCAACGTCGGCAAGGTGAAGGAAATCCTGGGCGAAGATGCGCCGCTCGATTCCTGGGCGCTGCTTTTCGACCCGGCCAATGCACAGAAGCTGGCCGCCTGCGGCATCAGCGTGCTCGACGACGAACAGGAAACCTTCGCCGCCGCGCTTATCTGGAAAGGCCGCGACGCCAATGCCCTGGAAGGTGACGAAACCCAGGTCGTCAGCGACGTTTATGCCGGCATCCGGCCGCACGTGCGCTACTTCAATTCATCGCGCTACATCGACGACCTGGCCAATGGCGACATCTGCCTGGCCATGGGTTATTCCGGCGACGTCTTCCAGGCCCGCGACAGCGCGGCGGACGCCGAGAACGGCATCGAGATCGCCTACATCATCCCCAAGGAAGGCGCCGTGCGCTGGGTGGACATGATGGCCATCCCCAGGGACGCGCCGCACCCGGAAAGCGCCCACGTCTTCATCAACTACCTGCTTGAGCCCGAGGTGGCCGCCGGCATCGTCGACTACGTGTCCTACGCCAGCCCCAATACCGCGGCCATGGAACTGATCGACCCGGAAATCGCCGGCGACCCGGGCGTGTACCCGCCCGCCGACGTGATGGCCAAGCTGGTCGACCCGGTGACGCTGCCGGCGCAGACCACGCGCGAGCGCGTGCGCGCCTGGACCACGATCAAGACCGGCCAGTAAGGCGAACCGCCAGGCAAGGCCCTCCGGGGCGTTCAGCGCATCGAGCGCGGCGTTATCGCGCGCGACACGCGCCGCGTATAGACGTACACCGTCGCCGGCGGCACGTTCCACCAGGTGAAGCTGCCGCGGCGGGCGACCAGGTCGAGCGCATCCAGCACTTCCCTGGCCACCGGGTTGGCCGGGCCGTAGGTGAACTGCACGAAGCGCCCCTGCGGCTGCAGGCACTCGAAGGCCGAGGCCAGGATGGCCTGCTGGGTCGGCCGTGGCATCGACAGCAGCCCCAGCCCCGAGACGATGGCATCGGCCGACGTTTCGCCGTGGAAACCATGGGCCCGGGCGACGTCGGCCAGATCGCGGGCGTCGGCGCAGGCCACGTGCACCTGCGGGAAATGCCGCTGCAGGTGCTGGTGCAGTTCTTCGTTGAGTTCGAGCACCAGCAGGTCGGCCGGAGCGATGCCCTGCCCCAGCAGGGCCCGGGTGAAGACGCCGGTGCCACCCCCCAGCTCGATCACCCGGCGCGCGCCGCGCGGCAGTTCCGACATCATTTGCCGGGCCAGCTGCTGGCTCGAAGGCGAGATGGCGGCGACGCCGCGGGGGTTCTTCAGCCACTGGCGAAAGAAGGTCCAGGTCTGGGCCAGGGCGGAATGGGGATTGGGGTCCATCATGCGAGGATAATGCCGGCCCTGTTGTTTCGTGCAGGTTAAGTGATTCCCGACAACACTGGGGCACCGACCCCCACCGAGGCAACCGCCATGCGTCACGTCCTGTCCCTTCTGGCCCTGATTCCGCTCGCTGCGTGCACCACCGCCGGCACCACCGCCGACCCGGCGCCTTCGCGGGCGGGCGTGACCGTGCACCCCAGCGAATGCCTCGATCCCGATCGCGCGCGCGGCTGGACCCACATTGACGACACCACCCTGCTGGTCGACGCCGGCAACCGCAAGTACCGCATCGTGCTGGCCGAGTCCTGCTTTTCCCTGGGCACTTCGCCCGAACTTCGTTTCATCGGCGACAGCATCAGCAACCGCGTCTGCGGCCACGTCGGCGAATACGTGGTTTCGGGACGCCAGCGCTGCCGCATACAGCGCCTCGAACGCCTGGACGACGCCGCCTATCTTGAAGCGGTGGAAGCGGGCGACGGCAAGCGCGGCGAAGACTGATCGCGCGGCCGGCCTCAGGGCCGGCGCAGTTCCCAGCAGCGATGGATGCGCGGATTGCGCGCAAAGTCCGGCGCGATCGTTTCCGGGCTGATTTCCCGGGCCTGGGCGAACTCCGCCACGGCGGCGTCGTCGAGCCGGAAGCGGCGGTAGTTGTTGGAGAACAGCAGCACGCCGCCCGGCGCCAGCCGGGCCATGGCCGCGCGCAGCAGGCGCACGTGGTCGCGCTGGGTGTCGAAATCGTCGGCGCGCGCCGAGTTCGAGAACGTTGGCGGATCGCAGAACACCAGGTCGTAATGGCCGCGGTCGGCGTCGAGCCAGGCCATGGCGTCGGCCTGCACCAGGCGGTGCTGGCGGCCGGTTGCACCGTTGAGCGCCAGGTTGGCCGCCGCCCATTCCAGGTAGGTGGCCGAGAGGTCGACGCTGGTGGTTTCGGCCGCGCCGCCCACCGCCGCCTGCACGCTGGCGACGCCGGTGTAGCAGAACAGGTTGAGGAAACGTTTGCCGCCGGCTTCGGCGGCGATGCGCCGGCGGATCGGGCGATGGTCGAGGAACAGGCCGGGGTCGGGGGAGTCGAACAGGTTCACCCGCAGGCGGGCCCCGCCCTCGCGCACGACGAAGGTTTCGCCGCGGCGGTCCATGTTGCCGTACTTGCTGCCGCCCTTGCCGCGTGCACGGGTCTTGATCGATACCTGCGCCGGCGGCACCGCGAAGGTCTCGCGCACCGCGTCGAGCAGTTCACCGAAGCGGCGCCGGGCGTCGGCTTCGGGAATGCTGCGCGGCGCCTCGTATTCCTGCACGTGCACGAACAGCCGCGCCTCGCCGCCGTCTTCGTTGTAGACGTCCACGGCGGCGGAATATTCGGGCAGGTCGGCGTCGTAGGCGCGGAAGCAGGTCACGCCTTCGCGTTCACGCCAGGACTTGAGGTGCTTGAGGTTCTTGCGCAGGCGGTTGGCCACCATCTGCGCCCCCTCGCCCAGCGGCCTGGCCTCGCGCGGCGCGCGCTCGGGCGGCCGCACCGGGTCGCACAGCACCAGCGTGCATTCAAGCGCGCCGTTGAAGAAGGCATATCGTTTGCTGGCGCGCAGGCCGGTGGCCTGGGCCAGTTCCTGGGAGCCGCACAGCAGCACCGCGCGCCAGTCCGGCACCGCCGAACGCAGCGCGTCGCCCAGGGCGCGGTAGAGCGCCGGGTCGGCGGCCAGGCGGGCGTCGTAGGGCGGATTGCACACGACCAGGCCACGCGCCGCGCCGGGCGCGACCAGCGCCGCGATGTCGCGGCGTTCAAGCGAAATCCACTCGGCGACGCCGGCGCGGTCGGCATTGGCCACCGCCGACTGCAGCGCGCGCGGGTCGAGGTCGGCGCCGAAGAACACCTGGCGCAGGGCCGCCCGGCCCGTTTGTGCGCGCTGCCGGGCTTCGGTTTCGATGCGCGACCACAACAGTTCGTCGAACTGCTTCCAGCGCGTGGGCAGGGTGCCGGCAAGCCGTCGCAGTCCCGGCGCTTCGTCGGCGGCCATCAGCACGCCTTCGATCAGCAGCGTGCCGCTGCCGCACATCGGGTCGAGCAGCGCGCCGCCCTCGGCGTAGATCTTCGGCCAGCCACCGCGCACCAGCATGCCGGCCGCCAGGTTTTCCTTCAGCGGCGCCTCGCCCTGCGACTGGCGCCAGCCGCGGCGGTGCAGCGGGCCGCCGCCCAGGTCGATCGAGATGATTCCACGGCCCTTGCGCACCACCAGGCTGACGCGCAGGTCGGGGCTTTCGGTGTCCACCGAGGGGCGCACGCCGTGGGCGGCGCGCATGCGGTCGACGATGGCGTCCTTGGTGCGCTGGGCGGCGTAACGTTCGTGCGTGAGCGCCGGGCCGGACACGTGCGCGTCGACCGCCAGCGTGCCTTCCGCGTCCAGGTGCGCCGGCCAGTCGATGGCGTGCACGCCCTGGTAGAGGTCGTTTTCGTTGGCGCAGTCGAACTCGGCCAGCGGCCAGTGCACGCGGCTGGCCAGGCGCGAGAACATCACGGCGCGGTAGGCGACCTCGGGTTCGCCTTCGAAGTTGGCGCCGGCCAGCGCGGCGCTGGCGCGGCTGGCGCCCAGGGCCAGCAGCTCGTCGGCGAGCAGGTATTCCAGGCCCTTGGCGCAGGCGGCGAAGAACTTCACGAGGACAGCATCTGCAGGAAACGGCCGAATTCTTCGGCGCAGAACTCCACGTGCGCCGCCAGGCGGTGGCTGTCGGGCACCAGCACCAGCGGGTCGAGCCGGCGCTGGGCCCAGCGGGCCACGTCCATGGCCGGGATCAGTTCGTCTTCCCAGCCGTGGATGATGCGGGTCGGCACCATGGCGGCCTTGAGCTGCCGGGGCTCGACTTCCAGCGCCACCGGCGGCGCCATCAGGAACAGGCCGCCCACAGGCACCTCGCGCGAGACATGCGCGGAAATGAAGGCGCCCATGCTCGAACCGGCCAGCACCAGCGGCTTGCGGGTGGCCAGGTGGGCACGTTCGGCCAGGCGGCGGATGCGTCCCTTCACGTCGCCCAGCGGCCCCAGGACGTCGAGGTCGCGGTAATCGGGGCGTTCATGGGTCCAGCCCAGCTGGCCGGCCACCCGCGCCAGGGCGGCGGCCTTGCTGGCCTCGGGGCCGCTTTCGAGACCATGCGAGATGATGACGTGGCCAGTCATGGCGCGTGGTCGGCGGGAAACGGCATGGGGGACTCCGGAAACGGTCGCGATGTTAGCATGCGGGCATGACCCCGGACCTGCCGCCAGAACCTGACTTCAACCACTGGCCCCTGCCCTACGAAGAGCGCCTGCAGTCCCGTCCCCGCACCAACATCGACCTGGTGGTGATCCACTGCACCGAGCTGCCCGACCTCGCCACCGCCCGCGAATACGGCGAACGCGCACTCTACGAAAGCGGCACCGGCAACAGCGGCCACTACTACATCGACCGCGACGGCAGCATCCACGTCTTCGTTTCGCCCGACCGTATCGCCCACCACACCCGCAGCTACAACGAACGTTCGGTGGGCATCGAACTGGTCAATAGTGGCCGCTACCCGGACTGGCTCGATTCACGCCGCCAGACCATGGAAGAGCCCTATACCGAAGAACAGGTCGCGGCCCTGCTGGGCCTGCTGGCCTGGCTGCGCCATGAAATCCCGTCGCTGGAATTCATCGCCGGCCACGAGGACCTGGACCTGAGCCAGGTGCCGGCCAGCGACAACCTGCACCAGCAGGTCTTCCGCAAGCGCGACCCCGGACCCCGTTTCCCCTGGTCGAAGGTGCTCGACGCGGTGCCGTTCGAACGCATCCGGCCCTAGGCGGCCGGGTATAATCGGCGGCCGAACCCCGGAGTCACCATGACCGCTTCCGTCGCCGCCGAACTGGTGGACCTGCTGCGCCTCGAGCGCCTCGAAGACAACCTGTTCCGCGGCCAGAGCCGCGACATCGGCACCAAATACGTCTTCGGCGGCCAGGTGTTGGGCCAGGCCCTGTCGGCGGCCCAGCAGACGCTGGCCGGCGACCGCCACGTGCATTCGATCCACGCCTACTTCCTGCGCGCCGGCGACGTCGAGAATCCGATCGTCTACGACGTCGACCGCACCCGCGACGGCAACAGCTTCTCGGTGCGCCGCGTCACCGCCATCCAGCACGGCAAGCCGATCTTCGTGTTTGCCGCGTCCTTCCAGGAAGACGAGCCGGGCAACGAACACCAGCTGGCCATGCCGACGGTGCCGCCGCCCGAAGACATCGAGCCGGTCGCCGCCCCCACCGCCGAACAGCTGGCGCAGCTGCCGGCCAAGGCCCAGCGCTGGCTGTCGCGCATGGGTCCGTTCGAAATCCGGCCGGTGTACCCGCGCGACGAGGTCAAGCCGCCCAAGCGCCCGCCCTACCAGCAGGTCTGGTTCCGGCTGACCGGCGAAGTCGGCGATTCGCGCGTGCTGCACCAGGCCTTGCTGGCCTACGCCTCGGATTTCCACCTGCTGGGCACGGCGACCTTCCCGCACGGCATCAGCTACTACCAGCCGAACGTGCAGATGGCCTCGCTCGACCACGCGATGTGGTTCCACCGCCCCTTCCGCGCCGACGACTGGCTGCTGTATTCGCTCGACAGCCCCAGCGCCCAGGGCGCGCGCGGCCTGGCGCGTGGCCAGATCTACGCCCGCGATGGCCGCCTGGTGGCTTCCACGGCCCAGGAAGGCCTTATCCGCGTGTTGCCCGAAGCATGGAGCCCGAACTGATGCGCCAGGTATTTACCTCTGTACGGCTGGAAAACGTCGAGGCGGTGGAAAAGCTGCTCAACGAAGCCGGCATCCAGACCAAGGTCAACGGCGGCCGCACCTGGAAGGGCAACAGCCGCCGCGAGTTCAGCTACTCGAACAAGAACCACGACCCCAGCCAGCAGCCCTCGGTGTGGGTGGTGCGTCCGGACGACTTCAAGAAGGCCCGCGAAATCCTGCACGACGCCGGCCTGCTCGAAACCAGCAGCCTCAGCGGCGGCTACGTGCCGGCGCCGCTGCAGTTCCGCGG
>NZ_CAXBJS010000141.1:0-7028 GCF_963976025.1 uncultured Arenimonas sp. | reverse complement strand
GTGCTGCTGGACGTGCCCGAGGATCTTGGCCTGCGTTCGGGCATGAGCGCGCGCGCCGACATCTTCCTGGGCGACGGCGGCAAGACCCTGGCGGTGCCGGTGGAAGCCGTGGTCACCGAGGAGTCCGAGGACGGGCAGGTCAAGCGTTTCGTCTGGGTGGACCGCGACGGCAGCGCCCGCAAGGTCGAAATCGAAACCGGCCTGTCCGACGACCGCTGGGAAGCGGTTGCTTCCGGCCTGGACCTGGGCGACCGGGTCATCGTCGGCCCGGCCAAGACCCTGCGCATCCTGCGCGAGGGCGCCGCCATCGACGCCGAGCTGCGCGACGACAAGGCCAAGGCCGACGCGGAAGACGGCGAAGACGAGGACGGGGACGCTTCCGAATGATCCGCCTCACCGGCATCGTCAAGCGCTACATGATGGGCGAGGAAGAGGTGCTGGCGCTCAACGGCGTCGACCTGTTCGTCGGGTCGAATGAATACGTCGCGCTCATCGGCCCCTCGGGTTCGGGCAAGTCCACGCTGATGAACCTCATCGGCTGCCTGGATTCGCCCTCGGAAGGCACCTACGAGCTCAACGGCCGCGACACTTCCACGCTCAACGACAACGAGCTGGCGCAGGTGCGCAACAAGGAAATCGGCTTCGTGTTCCAGTCCTTCCACCTGCTGCCGCGCATGACCGTGCTCGAGAACGTGATGCAGCCGCTGGTGTACCGCGGCATGCCGCGTTCGGAGCGCAAGGTGCTGGCCACCCGGGCGCTTGAACAGGTGGGCCTGGGCAGCCGCATGGGCCACCGGCCCAACCAGCTTTCCGGCGGCCAGCGCCAGCGCGTGGCCGTGGCCCGGGCCCTGGTCGGCCGGCCGTCGATCCTGCTGGCCGACGAACCCACCGGCAACCTCGATTCCAAGACCTCGGCCGAGATCATGGCCCTGTTCGACGAACTGCACCGCGCCGGCCAGACCGTCGTGGTGGTGACCCACGAGCCCGACATCGCGGCGCACTGCCGCCGCACCATCCGCGTTTCCGACGGCAAGATCGTCGAGGACACCATCAATCCCACGCCCGCGCAGGTGGCCTGACATGTACGCCTTCCTCGAAGCCTTCCGCGCCGCGCTGACCAGCCTGATGGCGCACCGGATGCGCAGTTTCCTCACCACGCTCGGCATCCTGATCGGCACCGCCTCGGTGATCGCCGTGGTGTCGCTGGTGCAGGGATTCTCGCGCTCGATCTCCGACCAGTTCGCCGACCTGGGCAGCAATACGCTCACGCTGCAGGCCTATACCTCCTTCGCCGACGCCAGCCTGGGCAAGGAAAACCGCCTGAGCTTCGACGACGTCGACCTGCTGCGCTACCGCATCGCGGGTGTCGGCGACGTGGTGCCGATGATGGCCGTGCCCAGCACGGGCATCGGTTATCGCAGCCGTACGGCCATGCCGCAGGTCATTGCCACGACCGCCGACTTCACCGTGGTGCGCGGCCTGTACCCGGAGGCGGGACGGTTCATCGTCGACAGCGACGACCAGAGCCGGCGCCGCGTCGCCGTGGTCGGTGCCAAGGCGATCGAGGACCTGGAGCTGCCGGAAGACCCGGTCGGGGAATACATCCGCATCGGCGCCGAATGGTTCAAGGTCGTGGGCGTGCTGGAGAAGCGCGGCGAGCTCCTCGGGTTCAGCCAGGACAACCTGGTCATCATCCCCTTCGACGTCGGCCGGGCCATGACCGGCAACGAGGTGAAGCCGCGCATGAGCGTGTCGTTCACCGCGCAGGACATCGAAGACGTCGAGCCCCTGCGCGAGCGCGTCAAACGCGCCATCCGTGCCTCGCACCGCATCAAGCCGGGCCAGGACGACGACTTCAAGGTCGAGGCGGCGGATTCCTTCGTCAAGCAGTTCGAGCAGATCACCGGCACAGCCACGGCGGTGGTGGGCGGCGTGGTCAGCATCTCGCTGCTGGTCGGCGGCATCGGCATCATGAACATCATGCTGGTGTCGGTGACCGAGCGGACCCGCGAAATCGGCATCCTCAAGGCGCTGGGCGCGACGCGCCGGGACATCCTGGTGCAGTTCCTGCTCGAAGCCGGCCTGCTGGCGCTGCTGGGCGGGCTCATCGGCATCGCGCTCGGATACGGCGCCGGCACAATGGTGTCGTCGATGATCCCCAACTTCCCGCCGGCCCAGGTGCCGCTGTGGGTGGTGGCGGCCGCGGCGGGCTTCTCGGCCCTGGTGGGCGTGGTGTTCGGCATCATGCCGGCCTCGAAAGCCGCCGGCCTGGATCCGATCGAAGCGCTGCGCTACGAGTAGCGCAGCGCGGCGCCGGCCTCAGATGGCGGCGCGCGAGGGGCCGTTGGGCTCGATCACGATCTTGCCGTCGCGGGCGCCGGACGCCGCCGCCTGCACCGCCTCGCGCACGTGGTCGATGCCGTAGCTGGCCTGGATGCGCGCGTGCAGGGTGCCGTCGGCCACCAGGCCGGCGAGTTCCGCGAACAGCGCCTGCTTCTTTTCAGCGCGCGCCGACTTGAACCACTTCGACAGCCAGAAGCCGCGCAGGCGGATGTCGTTGAAGACCAGGTAACGCGGCGAAATCATGCAGCGGTCGCCGCCCATGGCGCCGTAGTTCACCACCGTGCCACCGGCCACCAGGCAGCGCGCCAGGTGTTCGGTGTGCACGCCGCCGACGCAGTCGATTCCCAGCCGCACGTGTACTTCGCCGACGATGTCGCGCACGCGCTTGGGCAGGTCTTCGGCGTCCACCAGCACGTGTTCGCCACCCAGGTCCTGCACGGCCTGTATCGCCGAGCTGCGGCGCACCACGTTGATGATATTGATGCCGCGCCGGCGCGCCAGCTGCAGCAGGTAACCGCCGACGGCGGAGTTGGCGGCGTTCTGCACAACCCAGTCGCCCGGCTGCAGTTCGATGAAGTCCGAAAGCATCAGGGCGGCGGTGGGCGGGTTGACGGTGAGCATGGACAACTGCACCGGATCGACGTCGTGCGGCAGCTTCACCAGGGCCTTGGTGGGCAGGTTGAGGTGGGTGGTCCAGCTGCCGCAGCCCACGGGCAGCAGCACGATGTCGCCTTCGGCCAGGCCGTGGGCCTCGCCGTGGATTTCTTCGATGCGGCCCACGCCTTCGTTGCCGCCGACCGCGGGCAGCGGCGGCAGCTGGCCGTATTCACCGGTCAGGGTAAGCACGTCGGAAGGGTTGACCGGCGCGGCCAGCACCGCCACCCGGCATTCGCCGTCGGCCGGCGGCGGCAGTTCGAACTCCACGGCGCGGATGACCTCGTGTGGAACCGGGCCGCGGGACTCGTAGCGCGCTTGTTTGGGCGTGGACATGGTCAGGGTTTTTCCTGCTTGAGCCAGGTGAGGCGCCAGGAGGCACCGGTTTCGCCCATGGCCTGGGCGAGGGGACGCAGGGCCGGTTCGACGACACGTTCGAACTGCCAGGGCGGGTTGATCACCACCATGCCGCTGCCGTTCAAGCGCAGCGGGGAGTCGTCCGGGCGGACCAGCAGCTCGATCGCCAGCGCCGACTTCATCGGCAGGTTGGCCAGCTTGCGCATCAGCGGCTGCAGCGGCGCGCGCTGCTTGATCGGGTACCACAGGGCGAAGATGCCCTGCGGGAACCGTTCCAGCCCGTCGCGCAGGGCGGCGGTGATGAGCGGGTATTCCTCGGCCTGCGATTCGTAGGGCGGGTCCACCAGCACCAGGGCCCGGGCAAACCGGGTGCTGCCCTCGCGCGGCGGCAGCAGGGCCTTGATGGCGGCGTAACCGTCGCGCTGGTGCACGTGGCAGCGCGGGTCGTCGTGCAGCAGCGACTTCAGGGTCTCGGCTTCCTCGGGCTGCAGTTCGCAGGCGGCCAGCCGGTCCTGTTCGCGCAGGGCGCGGGCCACCAGCAGCGGCGAACCGGGGTAGGTGTCGGCGCCGGGCGTCCAGCAGGCCGCCACCGCTGCCAGGTAGGCGGCCAGGGCAGGGGGTTCGGACGGCCGCGTGGCCCACAGGCGGCGGATGCCGGCCTCGGCTTCGCCGGTGCGCTGGGCCTGGCTGGCGGCCAGGTCGTACTGGCCCCGGCCGGCGTGGGTGTCGAGCACGAAGAAGGGTGCGTCCTTGCGCTTTAGCGCATCGAGCAGGGCGACCAGGACCAGGTGCTTGAGCACGTCGGCGTGGTTGCCCGCATGGAATCCGTGGCGGTAGTTCATGGCGCCAGTGTAGCGCCCGGCGGCCCGGGCGGCGTGGCTCTGCTAAGGTTTCGGACAGCCACGGAGGCCCCATGAAGACCCTGCTCAAGTTCCTTGCCTGGACCCTGCTTGCCCTGATCCTTGCCGGCGCCGCCCTCGGCCTGCACACCGCCTACGGCAAACCCCTGAAGATCGGCTGGTTCTACGAGCGCGTTTTCATCGAATACGCGCTGGACGATCCGGAGCTGCTGACCTCCCTGCGCATGCTGCCGCCCTGGCTGAACTGGTATGGCGACGAACTGAGCGACCGCTCGCCCGCACAGGCCCGCGAAATGCAGGCCAAGCTGCGCGACGACCTGGCCACGCTCCGGGATTACGATCGCGCCGGCCTGGATGAAAGCAACCAGCTGTCCTACGACATCCTGGAGTACTTCCTGGCGATCCAGCAGGAAGGGGAACGTTTCTACCAGCACAACTACCCGCTCAACCAGCTGTTCGGCGTGCAGAACGAGCTGCCCAGCTTCCTGGCGACCCAACACGGCATCCAGTCCGAAGGCGATGCACGCGACTACGTCGCCCGCCTGAACAAGTTCCCGACCATGGCGGAGCAGGTGATGGCGGGCCTGCGCGAGCGCGAACAGGCCGGCATCCTGCCGCCGACCTTCGTGGTCGAGAAGGTGCTGGCGGAGATGCGCGCCTTCACCGGAGCACCGGCCACGGACAACGTGCTGTACACCTCGTTCACCGAGCGCCTGGACAAACTCGACGGGGACACGCTGTCCGCGGACGATCGCGCGGCGCTGCTGGTCGAGGTTGAAGCGGCCATCGCCGGGCAGGTGTACCCGGCCTATCAGGTATTCATCGACTACTACGAAGACCTGCAACCAAGGACCACCGGCAACCACGGCGTCTGGGCGCTTCCCGACGGTGCGGCGTTCTACGCCTGGTCGGCGCGCATGCACACCAGCACCGACATGACGCCATCGCAGATCCACCAGCTGGGGCTCGACGAGGTGGCGCGCCTCGAGGCCGAGATGGATGCGATCCTGGTTGGCGAAGGCCTGGTCGAAGGCAGCATCGGCGAGCGCGTGCAGCAGATCGCGACGCGCCCGGACCAGCTGTACCCGGACACCGACGAGGGGAGGGCGGCGATCATCGCCGACTTCACGACCATCATCGAGGAAATCGACGGCGGGCTGGACGGCGTATTCAACGTGCGCCCGAAGCAGGGAGTGAAGGTCGAACGCGTGCCGGCCTTCCGCGAAAAGACGGCGCCGGGCGCCTATTACAACCCGCCGGCTTTCGATGGTTCGCGGCCGGGCATCTTCTACATCAACCTGCGCAACACCGCCGAGGTGGCGCGTTTCGGCATGCGCACGCTGGCCTACCACGAGGCCATTCCGGGCCATCATTTCCAGACCACGATCCAGCAGGAACTGACCGGCGTGCCGACCTTCCGCAAGGTGCTGCCGTTCACCGCGTTCTCCGAAGGCTGGGCGCTGTACACCGAACGCCTGGCCTGGGAACTTGGCTTCCAGGACCAGCCGCTGGACAACCTGGGCCGGCTGCAGGCGGAGATGTTCCGCGCGGTTCGCCTGGTGGTGGACACCGGCATGCACGACAAGCGCTGGACCCGTGAACAGGCCATCGCCTACATGACCGAAAAAACCGGCATGCCGCAGACCGACGTGGTCGCGGAAATCGAGCGCTACCTGGTGATGCCCGGCCAGGCGCTGGCCTACAAGGTCGGCATGCAGAAGATCCTGGAGCTGCGCGAACGGGCAAGGACGAAGCTCGGCGACCGTTTCGACCTGGCGGCCTTCCACGACCTGGTGCTGACCGGCGGCGACCTGCCGCTGGCCCTGCTTGAACAGCGCGTGGACGCCTGGATAGCGGAGCAGGGCGGGCAGTGAGTCCGGGCATCACGGTCCGGCGCCTGTCGGGCGCCGGCATCGGTCCCTGGCTGGACGAGGTGGCGCGGCTGCGGGTGGCGGTGTTCCGCGACTGGCCCTATCTGTACGAAGGCGACCCGGCCTACGAACGCGAGTACCTGCAGGCCTACGCGGACTCTGCCGACAGCGTGGTGGTGCTCGCCTTCGATGGCGACAGGGTGGTTGGTGCCTCGACGGGTCTGCCGCTGGCCGACGACAGCGCGGAATTCCGCAGGCCTTTCCTGGACGCCGGGCGTCCGGTTGGCGAGGTGTTCTATTTCGGCGAATCCGTGCTGCTGCCGGCGTATCGCGGGCAGGGCCTGGGCCACCGGTTCTTCGACGAGCGCGAGGCGCATGCGGCGTCGCTGGGGCGCTTCACCGTGACGGGGTTCTGCGCGGTGGATCGCGACCCGACCGACCCGCGCCGCCCGCCGGGGCACCGGGGCAACGAAGCCTTCTGGGAAAAGCGCGGCTACGTCCGGCAGCCGGGACTTACGGTGCGGCTGGCCTGGCGCGAGATCGGCGAAGACGAACCGTCCGAGAAGCCGCTGACCTTCTGGTTGCGGCGCATCGGTACCTGACAAGCCTTTGTGGGAGGGACTTCAGTCCCTCTGCGCTTGGCCTTCGGCCAAGTAAAGCGCTGCAGCCGCAGCTGCCGCGGGTGGAGGCGCCGCGCATTCGCCCCGTCCGACACGCCGCAAGTACGTCCCTGTAGGCTCATCGTCGACATCCATGTCTCCGATGGTCGGCCGGGGCGAACGCGCGACACCTCCTCAATGCCACGGGGTGGCCGATGGGAAAGCGGTTTCTCGGCAACTCGAAGCGTCAGCGCATTCGTTTCTGACAAGCGAGCGCGCGTTGCGCTCCTGCGCTCTTGATCTCCTGCCGGCCCCGACGTTCATTCCAGGAGGTAGCGTGCAGT
>NZ_CAXBJS010000140.1:0-7032 GCF_963976025.1 uncultured Arenimonas sp. | reverse complement strand
CATGGATGACGCCGGCGACGGCGTCCGAGCCCCAGATCGCCGCGCGCGGCCCGCGCACGATTTCGATGCGCTCGATCTGCTCCAGCGGCAGGTGGGCGAAGTCGAACACGCCCTGGCCGGTGGATGACACGCGCACGCCGTCGACCAGCACGAGCGCATGCGGTGCGTTGCCGCCGCGAAGGAACACGGTACTCGCGCTGCCGGGGCCGCCGGTGCGGGCGATGTCGACGCCGACCTGGCGGCCGAGCAGGTCTATCAGCGTCGGCGCCTGGCTGGCTTCGATCTGCCCGCGCGTGATGACGGTGACCGAGGCCAGGGTTTCACTGACCGGGCGTTCGACGCGGCTGGCGGTGACCTGCACCGCATCGAGCGTGCGCGCGTCCTGGGCCAGGACCGGCGTGGAAAGGGAAAAAACGATGGCCGCGCACAGCACGCGGCGTTGGCAAGGGAAAAACATGGTGGTGGAACCTCCTGTGGCGCTCACCCGCGGGTCGTGGCGCGCGCGGGGAAGGAGGGAGAACGCCACGGGACAGGGGCCATGGCGTCGCCCCGTCGCCCACCGCGACGCGCCGTGATGGCCGCCGGGCAAGCCGGCAGCCAACCCCCGGCCGGTCTCCGGGCTTGCCAGCGGCGCGACGGGCGTCGTGCCGGACCTTCCGCCTTCCCATGCCCGGGGGCACAGTGGCTTGCTGGAAGGTTTGACTGGCCTACCGTTGCGGGGGCAGCGCCGGATTTCGACCGGCTTCCCGAGCACCAGGGGCCCGTGAATTCTAGATCAAGACCGGGTCAGTCGTCGCGCCCGGCGTCGAAACCATCGAGCTGGCCGTCGCCGCCCACGCGCAGGCGCACGGTGATCGGCCGGCAGCAGACGAAGCAGTCTTCGACGTATTCGGCGTCGCCGGCCGAGGGGTCGGCCAGGGTTTCGAAGCGTTCCCCGCAGTGGGGGCAGGTGAGGACGATGGTGTCGAGCATGGCGCCAGCCTGCCGCGCCGGGCCTTAGCGGGACGTGAGCGGCGGCTAGGTCCTTCAGCTGTCAGTCCTTCAGGAACAGGCCGATGACGTCGTTGGTGAAACGCTGGCCCAGGTCGGTGGGCCGCCAGTGGCTGCCCGTGTTTTCCAGCCAGCCGCGCTGGCGGGCCTGTTCGAGCTCGCCGGCGATCTGGTCGCGGCCCAGGCCGGTGCGTGCTTCGAAATCGGCCAGGTCGAAGCCCTCGACCAGGCGCAGGGCGTTGAGCATGTAATCGAAGGGCCGGTTCGCCGGTGCGATCGGGTCGTCGCCGCCGATGCCGGCCGGCGTGCCGGCGTGGGTCATGTAGTCGCGCGGGTTCTTGGGCTTCCAGCGGCGGCGGATCTCGCCGGTGGCGCCGAGGCTGATCTTGCCGTGGGCGCCGGCGCCGATGCCCAGGTAGTCGCCGAAGCGCCAGTAGTTGAGGTTGTGCGCGCACTGGCGGCCGGGCCGGGCATAGGCGCTGACTTCGTACTGGGCGTAACCGGCGGCGGCCATCGCTTCGATGCAGCGTTCCTGGATGTCCCAGGCGCTGTCCTGGTCCGGCAGGTCTTCGGGCGGGCGGGCGGCGAAGGCGGTATTGGGTTCCATCGTCAGCTGGTAGTGCGACAGGTGCGCCGGCTGCAGGGCGATCGCGCGTTCGACGTCGTGCAGGGCCATCGCCAGGTCCTGGCCGGGCAGGGCGTACATCAGGTCCAGGTTGAGGTTGTCCAGGCCGGCGTCCTGGGCAAGCTTCACCGCGCGCTCGGCTTCGGTGCTGTCGTGGATGCGCCCCAGGCGCGCCAGGCAGCCGTCGTCGAAACTCTGGATGCCGAAGCTCACCCGGTTCACGCCGGCGGCGCGGTAGCCCTCGAAGCGGCCGAATTCGGCGGTGCCCGGGTTGCATTCCATGGTGATCTCGGCGCCCGGGGTGAAACGCAGGCGCGCGCTGCAGGCATCGAGGATGTCGCCGATGGCTTCAGGCGAAAACAGGCTGGGCGTGCCGCCGCCGAAGAACACGCTGTGCACGGGGCGGCCCCAGACCAGGGGCAGGTCCTGTTCGAGGTCGCGCACCAGCGCGGCGACGTAGTCCTTCACCGGCAGCTCGCCGGTTTTCCCGTGCGAATTGAAGTCGCAGTACGGGCACTTCTTCACGCACCAGGGGATGTGGATGTACAGCGACAGCGGCGGCGGCACCAGCATCGGCTCAGGCCCGGGCGAGCAGGGCGCGCAGGCGGGCGATGGCCTGGCCGCGGTGGCTGGCCTGGTTCTTGGTCGCGGCATCGAGTTCGGCCGCCGTCAGCCCGTGCCGGGGATCGAGGAATACCGGGTCGTAGCCGAAGCCCTTTTCCCCGCGCGGCGACAGCAGCACCTGGCCGAACCAGCGGCCTTCGGCGACCAGCGGTTCGGGGTCGTCGGGGTGGCGCAGCAGCACCAGCACGCAGGTGAAGTGCGCGGCACGCTGGCTGTCGGGCAGGGTTCGCATGGCCTCGAGCAGCCTGGCGATGTTGGCCGCCGAATCGCCATGGGTGCCGGCGTAACGCGCGCTGTGGATGCCCGGTTCGCCGCCGAGTGCCGGAACGACCAGGCCCGAATCGTCGGCCAGCGCCGGCAGGCCGGTGGCCGCGCTCGCATGCCGGGCCTTGATGATCGCGTTCTCGATGAAACTACGGCCGTCCTCGACCGCGTCGCCGACTCCCAGCTCGCCCTGCGTCACCAGCGCGTAGTCGAACTGCGCCAGCAGCGGCTTGAGTTCCGCCAGCTTGCCTTGGTTCGACGTCGCGAGGACGAGCCGCTTCACGAGGCCAGCGCAGCCCGCTGCAGGGCGATCAGTTCGCCGACGCCCTGTTCGGCCAGGGCCAGAAGGGCATCGAGTTCGTCGCGGCGGAAGGCGTGGCCCTCGGCGGTGCCCTGGACTTCGATGAAGCCGCCGCCGTCGTTCATCACCACGTTCATGTCGGTGTCGCAGCCGCTGTCTTCGCGATAGTCGAGGTCGAGCACGGGCGTGCCCTGCCAGATGCCGACCGACACCGCCGCCACCGCGCCGATGACCGGGTCGCGGGTGATCTCGCCGCGCGCCTTGAGCCAGCTGACCGCGTCGCACAGCGCCACGTAGGCGCCGGTGATGGCGGCGCAGCGGGTGCCGCCGTCGGCCTGCAGCACGTCGCAGTCCAGGGTGATGGTGCGTTCGCCCAGGGCGCGGCGGTCCACGCAGGCGCGCAGGCTGCGGCCGACCAGGCGCTGGATTTCCAGCGTGCGGCCGCCCTGCTTGCCACGCGCGGCCTCGCGGTCGTTGCGGGTATTGGTGGCGCGCGGAAGCATGCCGTATTCGGCGGTGACCCAGCCTTCGCCCTTGCCGCGCAGGAAACCCGGCACGCGCGGTTCGACGCTGGCGGTGCACAGCACGCGGGTGTCGCCGAAGCTGACCAGCACCGAACCTTCGGCATGCCGGGTGTAGTTGCGTTCAATGCCGATGGCGCGGAGTTCATCGTGGGCGCGGCCGCTGGGGCGGTTTGAAACGGTCATCGGGCGACATCCGGCAATCTTTGGCCGGCTAGATTACCATTCGGGCTGTTTCCCACGGCCCAAGCCCATGATCCGCAGCATGACCGCCTTCGCCGCCTGCGAGCGCGCCGCCACCGGCGGCCAGCTGGCCTGCGAGCTGCGTTCCGTCAACCACCGCTTCCACGAACTGACCGTGCGCGCGCCCGAGGAGCTGCGGGCCATCGAGCCGGCGCTGCGTGAGCGGGTGGCCCAGAAGGTCTCGCGCGGCAAGGTCGACCTGGTGCTGCGCTTTCGCCCTGTCGCCGGCAGCCGCGGCGAGCTCAGGCTCAACCAGGCGCTGCTCGACCAGCTGGCCGAAGCCGCCCAGGGCGCGCAGGGCCGCTTCCCCGGGCTGCGCACCGAGTTCACCGAACTGCTGCGCTACCCCGGCGTGGTCGAAGAAGAGGCCCTTGACCAGGCCGGCCTGCAGGCCGACGCCCTGGCCCTGCTGGACGAGACCCTGGCCGAGTTCGTCGCCGCCCGTGAACGCGAAGGCGCCAAGCTGGCCGCGGTGATGCGCGAACGCATCGACGGCATTGAACGCATCACCGGCCAGGTCCGCGACTGGCTGCCGGAGATCCGCGCCGCCCTGCGCGCCAAGCTCGACGGCAAACTGGCCGACCTGAAGCTGCCGCTCGACCCGGGCCGCCTTGAGCAGGAAGTGGTGCTGAACCTGCAGAAGATCGACGTCGACGAGGAGCTCGATCGCCTCGCCAGCCACGTCGCCGAAGCCCGCCGCGTGCTTGGCCTGCCCGAAGCCGTCGGCCGCCGGCTGGACTTCCTGATGCAGGAGTTCAACCGCGAGGCCAATACCCTGGGATCGAAGTCGGTGGACAGCCGGACCACCCAGGCCGCGGTCGAGCTGAAGGTGCTGATCGAACAGCTCCGCGAACAGGTGCAGAACCTCGAATGAACACCACCCGGGGCACGCTCTTCATCGTCGCCGCGCCCTCGGGGGCCGGCAAGTCGAGCCTGGTCAACGCCGTGCTGGCCAAGGAGCCGGGCATCGCGCTGTCGATCTCGTTCACCTCGCGCGCGCCGCGGCCGGGCGAGCGCCATGCCCAGCACTACCACTTCGTCAGCAAGGAAGAATTCGTGGCCATGGTCGCGGCCGGCGACTTCTTCGAGCACGCCCAGGTGCACGGCGACTACAAGGGCACGGCCCGGCAGTCGGTCGAACCCCAGCTGGCCGCCGGCAAGGACGTGCTGCTGGAAATCGACTGGCAGGGCGCCCGCCAGGTGCGCGAACAGGTGCCCGACTGCGTCAGCGTGTTCATCCTGCCGCCGTCCCGCGATGCCCTGCAGACCCGCATGCGCAACCGCGGCCAGGACAGCGAAGAAACCATCGCCCGCCGGCTGGCCGCCGCCCGCGAGGAAATGAGCCACTACGACGAGTTCGACTACGTCATCGTCAACGAACACTTCGATGCCGCCGCCGCCGAGCTCCGGGCCATTTTTGTCGCCCACCGCCTGCGCCGGCCGGTGCAGGCCCGGCGCCACGCCGACCTTATCCGGGACCTGCTGGCCTGATTGCAGGGGCGGGCGGCCGAGGGTAGAATGCCCGGTTCACGTAACTCATTGATTTTCCGTGGTGCCCCGGCCGGGCCCCGCGGCTGAGGAGATCCCATGGCCCGCATTACCGTGGAAGATTGCCTGTCCGTCGTGGACAACCGCTTCGAGCTGGTCCTGATGGCCTCCAAGCGCGCCCGCCAGCTGGCCAAGGGCGTCGAACCGCTGCTGGACAACAGCGAAAACGACGACAAGCCGACCGTCATGGCGCTGCGTGAAATCGCCGCCCGCAAGGTCGACCAGGCCATGATCGACGACGTCGAGCGCGCCGAGCGCGAGCGCGCCGAGCGCGAGGCCCTGGAATGGGCCGCCGCCGAAGTCGTGGACGACGACCTGGGCAAGGGCGGCGACGACCTCTGAGGTCCCGGCCGGCCCCGCCGGCCCCCGCGTGAAGGCCCCGCCTGGATCCCCGGCGAGGGCCGCAGCCCCCGGCATTGATGCCTTTCCCGCGCCCGCGTAGGCTGCGGACATGTCCTCCTTTTCCAAGCCAAGACTGGCGGAAGCTCCCTGTCCGGACCCCTGTCCGGACGCGGTGGAGGCGCTTGAGCGGCGTCTGACCGAATACCTGCCGGTCGACCAGGTCAGGCAGGTGCGCCGCGCCTACGAAATCGGCGCCCGCGCCCACGAAGGCCAGCTGCGCAAATCCGGCGAGGCCTACATCACCCACCCGGTGGCGGTGGCTTCCCTGCTGGCGGACCTGCGGCTCGACGCCGAAACCCTGTGCGCGGCCATCCTGCACGACGCCCTGGAAGACACGCCGCTGCCGCGCAGCGAGATCGAGCGCGAGTTCAGCCCCACCGTCGCCGAGCTGGTGGACGGCGTCACCAAACTCGACAAGCTGCACTTCCGCGACCGCCAGGAAGCCGCGGCCGAAAGTTTCCGCAAGATGATGCTGGCGATGGCGCGCGACCTGCGCGTCATCCTTATCAAGCTCGCCGACCGCCTGCACAACATGCGCACGCTCGATGCGATGGCCGCCGAATCGCGCCGCCGCATCGCCCGCGAAACGCTCGAGATCTACGCGCCCATCGCCCAGCGCCTGGGCATGAACAAGTTCAAGGCCGAACTGCAGGACCTGGGCTTCCGGGCCCTGTACCCGAAGCGGCACGCGGTCATTTCCAAACGTATCGCTTCCCAGCCGGTGATGCGCCGCGAGGCCCTGGCCACCGTCGAAGCCCAGCTGGCCCAGCGCCTGGCCCAGGAACAGCTGCTGCATTCGCTGGTGAGCCGGGTCAAGTCGCCCTGGAGCATCTACACGAAGATGAAGCAGGAGCACAAAAGCCTCGACCAGGTGCTCGACGTCTTCGGCTTCCGCATCGTGGTGCCGGAAGTAATGCAGTGTTACCACGCGCTGGGCGCGGTGCATTCGGTGTACAAGCCGCTCGAAGGCCGCTTCCGCGACTTCATCGCCATTCCCAAGGCCAACGGCTACCAGAGCCTGCACACCGTGCTGTTCGGTCCCTACGGGGCGCCGGTGGAAGTGCAGATCCGCACCGAGGAAATGGACCAGGTGGCTGAACGCGGCGTCGCCGCCCACTGGCTCTACAAGAGCGCCGGCAGCGGCAGCAGCGCCGCCCAGACGCGTGCCCAGGACTGGATCCGCAACCTGATGGACACCCAGCAGGCGGCCGGGTCGTCGCTGGAGTTCCTCGACAACGTCAAGGTCGACCTGTTCCCGGACGAGGTGTACCTGTTCACGCCGCAGGGCGACATCATGGCGCTGCCGCGCAACGCCACCGCGCTCGACTTCGCCTACGCTGTGCATACCGACGTCGGCAACCACGCCGTCGCCGCCCGCGTGGACAAGAAGCTGGTGCCGCTGCGCACCAAGCTCACCAGCGGCCAGAGCGTCGAGATCATCACCGCGCCCTCCGCCTCGCCTGGCCCGCAGTGGCTTGAATACGTGGTCTCGAGCAAGGCGCGCACCGCCATCC
>NZ_CAXBJS010000139.1:0-7097 GCF_963976025.1 uncultured Arenimonas sp. | reverse complement strand
ACCGACTGCGGCAGGCGCATCAGCGAGGCACCGGCCAGCACCAGGTCGGCCGAACGATGCGCCAGCGGCGCGCCGCCGGCCATCGCCACCGAGACATCGGCGCCGGCCAGCACCGGCGCATCGTTGATGCCGTCGCCGACGGCCAGCACGCGCCGGCCCTGGGCCTGCAGCGCGCGCACGGCGGCCAGCTTGTCTTCCGGCGACTGCCGCGCGGCGAAGTCTTCGATGCCCAGCCTGGCGGCGACCGCGGCAACGCTGGTTTCACCGTCGCCGCTGAGCAGGTGCGGCGGCAGGCCCAGGGCGCGCAGGCTGGCCACGGCCTCCTGTGCATCCAGGCGGACGGGGTCGCTGGTCTCGAAGCGGGCGAAGGCGGTGCTGCCGTCGCCCAGCCAGAGCGCGCCATCGTCGGCGCGGCCGGCGGCGAATTCGGCGCGACCCAGCCGGTAGGCGCGGCCATCCACTTCGCCCTGCACGCCGTGGCCGGGCAGGGTGCGCACCGAGGTGGCGGTGGGCACGTCGGGCATTGCGAAGGCCAGGGCCAGGGGATGACCGGCGTTGGCTTCCAGCGCCGCGGCGATGCGCTGCCAGTGGCCGATGTCGCCTTCAATGGCCTGCGCGCTGTGCAGGCGCGGCTGGCCCAGGGTCAGGGTGCCGGTTTTGTCCAGGACCACCACGTCGGCGCGGGCCAGGCTTTCCAGTGAATCCGCGCCCAGCGCCAGCACGCCCCAGCGCGCCAGCGTGCCGTGGGCCGTGGCAAGGGCCGTGGGCACCGCCAGCGACAGCGCGCAGGGGCAACTGACCACCAGCACGGCCAGTGCGATTTCGAACGCGCGTTCGGGCTGCAGCTGCCACCAGACGGCGAAGACGATGATCGCGGCGACGAACAGCGAAACCACGAAACGCTGCGCCACGGCGTCGGCGAAGCGCGCCACCCGCGGCCGCGTGGACTGTGCGCGGTCGACCGCCCGCACCAGCTGCGACAGCCGGGTGTCGGCGCCGGTGCGGGTTACCCGCAGGCGCAGCGGCGCTTCGCGGCAGGCGCTGCCGGCATACAGCGGATCGCCCGCGGTCTTTGCCACGGCCGTGGACTCGCCGGTAAGCAGGGATTCGTCCAGCGCCGCGGCGTCATCAATCAACTCGCCGTCGGCAGGCACGGTGTCGCCGGCACCGACCTGCACCACGTCGCCGGTGCCAAGCGCCGACACCGGCACCTGTTCGCGTCCGCCGCCCGCTTCGCGCCAGGCCAGGGCCGGCTGCGCGCGCGCCAGGGTGTCCAGGCGCGCGCTGGCCTGCCGGCGCGCCATGCGTTCAAGGAAACGCGCCGCCAGCAGGAACAGCACGAACATCACCGCGGCGTCGAACCAGACGTGGGTGCCGCCGCGCAGGGTTTCCACCAGGCTGGCGAAATAGGCCAGCAGCACCGAGGTCGCCACCAGGGTGTCCATGCCGGGGCGGCGTTCGCGCAGTTCGGTGGCCATGCCGGCAAGGAAGGGCCACCCCGAGAAGAACACCACCGGCGTGGACACCAGGAAGGTGATCCAGCGGAAGAAGTCGCGCGTGGCCGGCGCCATCTCGTTGGCGGTGTCCAGGTACAGCGCCTCGGCGAACATCATGGCCTGGGTGGTGCCCAGCGCGGCGACGCCCAGGCGGGCGATCAGGCGGTTGCGTTCGCGGCGGCGCTCGCGTTCGGCGGCTTCGCCCTGGGCCAGGTGCGGGCGGTAGCCCAGCGAGGCCAGCCGCGCCAGCACCTGCGACAGCGGCTTGCGCCGGGGATCCCAGGCGATGCGCACGCGGCCGGAGATGGCGTTGGCGCCGGCATCGCTGACGCCGGGTTCGCGGCGCAGGGCATGGTCGATCAGCCAGGCGCAGGCGGCGCAGTGCATGCCTTCGCAGACGACGGTGATCTCGCGGCCTTCAGGCGTGTCGATGGCGTGGCCGGACTGCACGTCGGCGCGGTCCCAGGCGCTGTAGTCGGCGGGCGACAGGTCGACGCGGGCACCGGCGGAATCGCGCAGGCGGTAGTAGTCGCCCAGGCCGGCGTCGCGGATCCAGCTGGCGGCCGCGGCGCAGCCGGTGCAGCAGACCTCGCGCTCGTCGCCGTCGAGACGCACGCGAACCGGACCCGCAGGCAGGGGCTCGCCGCAGTGGAAGCAGCCCGGCGGTGCCGAGGGGTTCACGGGGCCGCGAGTGCGGGCGCCAGCGCGACCTCGGTGTCGCCGGGGTGGTAGCGCCCGACCAGCCGCCAGCTGCCGTCGTCGGCGACCAGGCGCAGCTGCCAGACGTGCGTGGACGCCACCGGGCCGTCGGTGCGCCAGCCCTGCGGGTCGGGCAGCAGGGTCAGCTGGCGGTCCAGGGAGGACTCAAGCGGATGCACCAGCTGCAGCGTGGGCGCGCGCGGGCCCGTGGCCTGGTCCAGGCGCAGCAGGGCGCTGCCGTCCTCGATCGCCAGCGTGGCGCCGAGGCCGCGGCTGGCGGCCTGGGCATCGGCCTCAATGGACGCGACCTGCACCTGGGCCGTGCGCCGGACGGGATCGGGATCGGCATCGACCGCACTCTTGCCCGAGGCGACCATCAGGGTCCAGACGCCGGCGACGATGGTGGCCGCCGGGATCGCCAGCACCAGCCAGAGCACCGGGTTGCGCGAGAAAGACGACTTCTTCTGGCTGTCCATCAGAAGGGCCCGAAGAAGCGGGTTTCTTCGGCCGCGCTGACGCCTTCGGCATTCGAGTCAACCACCAGTTCCAGGTCCACGCGGCCCTTGGCCAGGCCAGCGGGCGCGCGCAGGGTGATCGGCACGGTCAGCACTTCTTCGGCCGCGGCCCGGTGCACGGCGCCGGCCTCGACCAGGGTGATGCCGTCCGGGCCGTTGATGCGGATGGTGAATTCACGGGGCACGATGTCCTTGTTGACGATGCGCACGACGTAGGCATTTTCGATGCTGCCGTCGGACGTGGTGCGATAGAGTGCGTTGCGATCGCGCAGGACATCAACGATCAGCGGGCTGCGCTGGGCGATGCCGACCGCGAAGCCGATCGCAAGCGCGACCAGCAGGCCGCCGTAGATGAGGATGCGCGGGCGCAGCAGGCGCACGTGTTTGCCTTCCACGGCGTTGTGCGAGGTGTAGCGCACCAGGCCCCGCGGGTAGCCCATCTTGTCCATCACCATGTCGCAGGCGTCCACGCAGGCGCCGCAGGCAATGCACTCGTACTGCAGGCCGTTGCGGATGTCGATGCCGGTGGGGCAGACCTGCACGCAGATGGTGCAGTCGATGCAGTCGCCGAGGTCTTCGGGCGAGTTCACTTCGGGCGGCGGCGGCAGGCCGTGCTGTTCGTCCACCACCAGGCCGGTGGTGGCGCGGGCGCCGAGCTGCAGGTCGGCGGCGCTGCGGTGCTGGGCGGCGTTCACCACGGCGCTGGTGGCGACGTCCAGCGGCAGCAGGCCGCGGGCGCGTTCAAGCACGCTGCCCAGCTTGCCCTTCTTGCGCGGCCCGCGCGGTTCGCCGCGCAGGGGGTCGTAGGCGATGATCAGGGTGTTGCGGTCGAACATCGCGCCCTGGAAGCGTGCGTAGGGACACATGTACTTGCAGACCTGTTCGCGCAGCACGCCGGCGTTGCCCCAGGTGGCCAGCGAGTAGAACAGCACCCAGAAGATTTCCCAGCCGCCCCATTCGAAGGGCGACAGGCGCGCGGCCAGGTCGCGGATGGGGGTGAAGTAGCCGACGAAGGTGAAGCCGGTCCACAGCGCGAACACCAGCCACAGGAAGTGCTTGGCACCCTTGCGCATGAACTTCTCGCGGGTCCACGGCCCGTTGTCGAGCTTCATGCGCTTGTTGCGGTCGCCTTCGGTCCAGCGCTCCATCCAGATGAAGACTTCCGTCCACACCGTCTGCGGGCAGGCGTAGCCGCACCACAGCCGGCCGGCGACGGCGGTGAAGAAGAACAGCGAAAGCCCGGCCATGATCAGCAGCAGGGCCAGGTACAGGAAATCCTGCGGCCAGAACACCAGCCCGAACACGTAGAACTTGCGCGCCGGCAGGTCCCACAGCACGGCCTGGCGGTCGTCCCACTGCAGCCAGGCAAAGCCGTAGTACATGCCCAGCAGCCAGATGACCGCGGCCTTGCGCAGGCGCTGGGTCAGCCCGTCCTGCTCACGCGGGTAAACCTTCTTTTCCGAGACGTAGAGCGAAAGCTCGTCGACGAGTTCGCTGGGAATCTTGCGCGCCATGGCTCAGCCACCCGCCAGGGGTTTGTTGAATCGGCTGGCGGGCCTGAGCAGGATCCAGGTGAACAGGCTGCTTGCGGCCGTGCAGGCCCAGAACATGAAGAAACCGATCGTGTAACCCAGGCCGCGGCTTATCTCGACCTCGGGGAAGGTCATGTCGCGCAGCAACAGCGGGTCAACGAAGGCGAAGAACACCATCGTCGCCACGCCGGCGGCGAAGAAGCTGGGCCAAAGGATCGCCCCGAGCCGCTGGGCGAGCGGTCGGGGCGGGTGGTCCATACGGTCGGCAGTCTGGTTCATGGGGCGTCGGGGGGCTCGCTGGCTTTTTCCTGCGACAGGGTCCAGACATAGGCGCCCACCAGGCGGCTGCGGGTTTCGCCGATGATCGGGCCATGCGCCGGCATCATGCCGTTGCGGCCATTCCTGATGCCTTCGCTGATGGTGGCGAAGTCGTTGCCGTAGAGCCAGGTGTCGTCGGTGAGGTTGGGCGCACCCAGGATCGGGTTGCCCTTTCCTTCGACGCCGTGGCAGGCCGCGCAGACGCCGCCGTACTTGGCCTTGCCGGCCTCGGCGAGGGCCGGGTCGGCCTTGATGCCCGACAGGCTCTGCACGTAGGCCGCCACCTCGGTGACGCCGACGTCGCCGCCGATCGCCGCCGCCAGGGGAGGCATCGCGGCCTGTCGGCCCTGCACGATCGAGGCCAGGATCTGGTCGGGTTCGCCGCCCCAGAGCCAGTCGTTGTCGGTGAGGTTGGGGAAACCCCTGGCGCCACGCGCATCCGCGCCGTGGCACTGGGCGCAGTGGTTCTGGAACAGGCGTCCACCGAAGGCCAGGGCTTCTTCGTGCTGCGCGACCTGGTCGATCGGCATGCCGTCGAAGCGCCCGTAGGCTTCGGCCAGGCGGGCATCGGCTTCGGCCTTGTCGGCGTCATGTTCCCGGGCCGAGGTCCAGCCGGACGTGCCGGCGAAATTGCCCATGCCGGGATACCAGGCCAGGTAACCGATCGAGAACACGATGGTCAGCCAGAACAGGATGATCCACCAGCGCGGCAGCGGCTTGTTGTACTCGGTGAGGTCGCCGTCCCACACGTGGCCGGTGGTTTCGGAGCTGTCCTTGGAGTCTCCACCGCGACGCTTGGAGGTCCACCAGAGCAGCCAGGCGCAGCCGCCGACGTTGAGGACGATGAGGGCAATGACGTAAAGGGACCAGCCGGTAGTCATGGGGTGTTCTCGCTCTGGTCTTCCAGGGGCAGTCGGGCGGCGGCGTCGAACTCGGGCTTGCGCTTGCGGCTGAAAGCCCAGGCGACGCCAGCCAGGAACAGGATGAGAAGCAGGACGGTAGCGATGCCGGTGATCATGTCAGTTCACCGGCGCATGCTTGCCGAGGCCCTGCAGATAGGCGATCAGCGCGTCCATCTCGGACTTCCCGGTCACTGCGGCCGCAGCGCCGGCGATGTCTTCGTCGGTGTACGGGTCACCCAGCTTCTGCAGGGCGCGCATGTTGCGCGTCACCGCCGCCGGGTCGACCGCGGTTTCGGCCATCCAGGGGTAGCCGGGCATGTTCGAGACCGGCACGACGTCACGCGGGTTCATCAGGTGAACGCGGTGCCAGTCGTCCGAATACCGGCCGCCAACACGCGCCAGGTCGGGGCCGGTTCGCTTGCTGCCCCACTGGAACGGGCGGTCGTAGACCGATTCACCCGCCAGCGAGTAGTGGCCATACCGTTCGGTTTCGTGGCGCAGGGTGCGGATCATCTGCGAGTGGCAGTTGTAGCAACCTTCGCGCACGTAGATGTCGCGCCCGGCCAGTTCAAGCGCCGGGTAGGGCTTCACGCCCGGAATCGGCTTCACGGCTTCGGCCTGGTACATCAGCGGAACGATTTCGGCGAGGCCGCCGAAGCTGATGGCAATGGCGATCAGGATCGCCATCCAGCCGACATTGGTTTCGATCTTTTCGTGGCTCATGTCGGTTCCTCAGGCGTGCGTCTGGGCGGCGGGGGGCAGCACCGGCGTTTCCACCGCGCCCTTGGCCAGGCGGAAGGTGCGCACGGTGTTCACGCACATCAGCAGCATGCCGGCGATCACCAGCAGGCCGCCAAGCAGGCGCACCAGGTAGTAGGGATAGTTGAACTGCACGATCTCGGCGAAGACATAGGTGAGCGTGCCGTCGTCGTTCGCGGCGCGCGCCATCAGGCCCTGGTAGATGCCGGCGATCCACATGGACACGGTGTAGAGCACCACGCCGATGGTGTGGATCCAGAAGTGCTGGTCGATCATGCGGGTGCTGGCCATTTCCTTCAGGCCCAGGCAGCGCGGGATCAGCATGTAGATCGAGCCGATCGAGATCATCGCCACCCAGCCCAGGGCGCCCGAATGCACGTGGTCGATGGTCCAGTCCGTGTAGTGGCTGAGCGCGTTGACCGTCTTGATGGACATCATCGGGCCCTCGAAGGTGCTCATCATGTAGAACGAGATGGCGACGACGAGGAACTTGATGATCGGGTCGGTGCGCAGCTTATGCCAGGCGCCCGAGAGGGTCATGATGCCGTTGATCGCGCCGCCCCAGCTGGGTGCCAGCAGGATCAGCGAGAACACCATGCCCACCGACTGCACCCAGTCGGGCAGGGCGGTGTAGTGCAGGTGGTGCGGGCCGGCCCACATGTACACGGCGATCAGCGCCCAGAAGTGCACGATTGAAAGCCGGTAGCTGTAGATAGGGCGGTTGGCCTGGCGCGGCACGAAGTAATACATCATGCCCAGGAAGCCGGCGGTCAGGAAGAAACCGACCGCGTTGTGGCCGTACCACCACTGCACCATGGCATCCACGGCGCCGGAATAAACCGGGTAGCTGTGCATCAGGCCGGCCGGCATGGCCAG
>NZ_CAXBJS010000138.1:0-7111 GCF_963976025.1 uncultured Arenimonas sp. | reverse complement strand
AATGACAGCACCGCCCTTGAAGTCGCTGCGTTCGCGCAGGTGGGCCAGCAGGCGGCGAAAGGCAGCGGCTTCAAGGGCGGTGCTGTCATTCATGTGGCGGTACCGGGTGGGGTTCGGGGATAATCGTGCCATGAGCGCCCGCATCCTCGACGGCAAGGGCATTGCCGATACCCTCCTGGACGACCTCGCGCGGCGCGTGAAGGCCCGCCTGGCCGCGGGCAAGGCCGCGCCCGGCCTGGCGGTGGTGCTGGTTGGCGCCGACCCGGCGTCGGCGGTTTACGTGCGCAACAAGCGCCGGGCCGCCAAGAAGGTGGGCATCCGCGCCGTCGACTACGACCTGCCGGCCGATACCTCCGACGCCGAACTGGCGGCGCTGATCGACCGCCTCAACGCCGATCCGGCCATCCACGGCATCCTGGTGCAGCTCCCGCTGCCCGGTAACCGCGACGCCAACTGGCTGATCCACCGCATCGATCCGCGCAAGGACGTGGACGGTTTCCACCCGGAAAACGTCGGCCACCTGGCCCTGCGCCAGTTCGGCCTGCGCCCGTGCACGCCGCGTGGCATCACCACGCTGCTGGCCTACACCGACCAGCCCGTGCGCGGCCGCAGCGCCACCATCGTCGGCGTCAGCAACCACGTCGGCCGGCCGATGGCGCTGGAATTGCTCATTGCCGGCTGCACCACCACCAGCTGCCACAAGTTCACGCCCAGGGACGTGCTGCGCCGCCACGTCGGCGAGGCCGACATCCTGGTCGTGGCCGTGGGCCGGCCGGACATCGTTCCGGGCGAGTGGGTCAAACCCGGCGCCGTGGTCATCGACGTCGGCATCAACCGGCTCGAGGACGGGCGCCTGGTCGGCGACGTCGGCTTCGCGGCCGCGGCCGAACGCGCTTCGTGGATCACGCCGGTGCCCGGCGGGGTCGGGCCGATGACCGTGGCGACGCTGATGCAGAACACGCTCGAAGCCGCCGACGCCCTCGACGCCGCGCAATCGTCACGCTGAGCCGGCACACTGGGCCCATGCCGATGAACACGCGCCCGACGATTTCCATCCGTTGCCTGGCCACCGGCCTGCTGGTGCTGCTGCTGGCCGGCTGCACGGCGATCGCCGGCCGGGCCGGCGACCGCTTCGCCGGGCAACTGGGCGAAGCGGTCTACAACAGCAACGACCCGGCCACCGTGCGCGACGGCCTGCCGGCCTACCTGCTGCTGATCGATGCCCTGGTGCAGGGCCAGACGCCGGGCAAGGCGGGCAATGCGCCGCTGCTGTTCGCTGCCGCCGGCCTCAACGGCGCCTATGCCGGCAGCTTCACCGGCGAGGACACCGTGCGCGCCCAGCGCCTCTCGGCCAAGGCCCTCGATTACGCCCGCCGCGGCACCTGCCTGCGTAATGCCGGCCTGTGCGAAGCGATGCCGGGTCCGGTGGATGTGTTCGAAGCGCAGGTCGCCGCGGCGCCGGCCGACGACATCCAGACCCTGTACGCGCTGGGCGCCGCCTGGGCCGGCTACCTGCAGGCCCACAGCGACGACTGGGCCGCCATCGCGGACCTTCCCAAGGTCCAGGCGCTGCTCGAGCGCGTGGCCGGCATCGATCCCGGCCACGACCGCGGCATGGTGAGGGTCTACCTGGGCGTGCTGCATTCGCTGCGGCCCGAGTCCGTCGGTGGCCGCCCCGACCTGGGCCGCGAACACTTCGAAGCCGCCATCAGCCAGTCCGGCGGCCGCAATCTTTACGCCAAGGTCCTGATGGCGGAAACCTACGCGCGGCTGGTGTACGACCAGCCGCTGCACGACCGCCTGCTGGCCGAAGTCCTGGCCGCCGAACCCGCCGAGCCGGGATTCACCCTCATGAACGTGCTGGCCCAGGAGCGCGCCCACGCGCTGGTGGCCAGCGGCCGCGAATTTTTCTGACCGGGGAAACGCCATGTTCCGCCCGCTGTTGATGTGCCTGTTGTTCGCCCTGTCGCTGCCCGCCGGCGCCCAGGCGATCAAGATCGCCACCCTGGCCCCCGAGGGCTCGGCCTGGATGCGCGAACTGCGCACCGCCGCCGAAGAAGTGGGGAAGGGCACCCAGGGCCGGGTGCAGGTGAAGTTCTACCCGGGCGGGGTGATGGGCAACGATGCCGTGGTGCTGCGCAAGATGCGCCTGGGCCAGCTGCAGGGCGGGGTGCTGACCGCCAGCGAGCTGTCGATGGTTTATCCCGACGCGCCGGCCTACAGCCTGCCTTTCCTGTTCGACGACTGGGACGACGTGCAGCGCGTACGCACCGCGGTCGATCCGTTGCTGGCCAAGGGGTTCGAGGAACGTGGCCTGCGCATGCTCGGGGTTTCGGGCGTGGGTTTTGCCTACATGATGGGTGACCGTCCGCTGCGCAGCCGCGCCGACGTCAACGGCATCAAGCTCTGGGTGCCGCAGAACGACGTCATCGCCATCCGCACCTTCGAGGCCGCGGGCATCAGCCCGATTCCGCTGCCCATCGGCGACGTGTTCACCAGCCTGCAGACCGGCATGGTCGATACCGTCGCCAATACGCCCAGCGGCGCCATCGCCCTGCAGTGGCACGGCAAGCTCAGGCACATGGTGGACCTGCCGCTGACCTTCGTCGTCGGTTACCTGGTGCTGGACGAAAAAGCCTGGAAGCGGCTGTCGCCGGCCGACCAGCAGGTGCTCGCAAAATCCTTCGGCGACGCCGCCGCGCGCATGGACGCCACCGTCCAGCGCGACAACCTGGCGGCGCTCGAAGCGCTGAAGAAGCAGGGCCTGGCCGTGACCACCCTGACACCCGAGGAAGCCGCGCGCTGGCGCGCCGCCGGCGACCAGGTCATCGCCGACATGGAGGCCAAGGGGGAACTGTCGGCCGTCGTGATGTCGGCCGTGCGCAAGGCGCTGGCCGCGGACGGGACGCCCTGATCCGTGCCCGGCCGCTGGGTCCGGCGCCTGCACCAGGCCGAGGACGTGCTGCTGGCGGCGCTGCTTGCGTCGCTGCTGCTGCTGTCGCTGGCGCAGATCGGACTGCGCCTGTTCCTTGATACCGGCCTGGCCTGGGCGGAACCGGCCGGGCGCGCCGGCGTGCTCTGGCTGGCCCTGCTGGGAGCGCTGGGCGCGACCCGCGGCCATCGCCACATCGCCATCGATGCACTGCCGCGGGTGCTCCCGCCGACGGCCCGGCGCGTGGCCTGGGCCATCGCGCAGGCGGCCACGGCCGCGCTTTGCGCGGGCATGGCCTGGCTGGGCTGGGGCCTGGTGCAGCTGGAACGCGAAGCGCCGCTGCCCTTCATCGCCGGCGTGCCCAGCTGGGTGCCGATGCTGGCGCTGCCGGCCGGCTTTGGGCTGATGGCGCTGCGATTTGCGCTGGCCGCGGGCGTAACGCCGCCCGAACCCAAGGACATGGATCCGTGAGCCTGGGCCTGGGCATGCTGGTGGTGGCACTGCTGGCGGCGCTGGGCATGCCGCTGTTCGCGGTGATCCTGGCCGTGGCCCTGCTGGGATTCCACCTGGCGGGTTACGACCTGATCATCGTGGCCGTGGAGGTCTACCGCCTGGGCGACCTGCCCGGGCTGGTGGCGATCCCGCTGTTCACGCTGGCCGGTTACCTGCTGGGAGAAAGCGGGGCGCCGCGGCGGCTGGTGCGCCTGTCCAATGCGCTGCTGGGCTGGCTGCCGGGAGGGCTGGCGATCGTCGCCATCGTCGCCTGCGCCATGTTCACCGCCTTCACCGGTGCCTCGGGCGTCACCATCGTGGCCCTGGGCGCGCTGCTGTACCCGGCGCTGCGCGAGGCCGGGTATTCCGAACGCTACAGCCTGGGCCTGGTCACGTCGGCCGGCAGCCTGGGCCTGCTGTTCGCGCCTTCGCTGCCGCTGATCGTCTACGGCTTCGTGGCCGGGCAGGTGGGCGGGCCGACGCCGGTGACCATTCCCGACCTGTTCCTGGCCGGCCTGCTGCCGGGCCTGCTGATGATCGCCATGCTTTCGGTGCACGCCATGTGGGCCGGGCGGGGCATCGAGCGCGCCAGCCACGGTTTCGACGGCCGCGAACTGCGCGCTGCCCTCAGGGACTGCGCCTGGGAACTGCCACTGCCGGTGATCGTGCTGGGCGCGATCTATTCGGGCGCGCTGGCGGCCAGCGAAACCGCGGCTGTGACAGCACTTTATGTATTCGTTGTAATTGTCTGTATCAAAAAGGAAATTACCTGGGACAAGCTACCCGGGGTAATGGCCGAATCGATGCGCCTGGTCGGCGCGATCCTGATGATCCTGGCGGCGGCCCTGGCGCTGTCGAACTGGCTGGTGGACCAGCAGGTGCCGACGCGCCTGTTCGAGTGGCTCAGCCGGCACGTCGACAGCCCCTGGGTGTTCCTGGGCCTGCTCAACCTGTTCCTGCTGGCCGTGGGCATGCTGCTGGACATCTTCTCGGCCATCGTCATCCTGACGCCGCTGCTGATCCCGGTGGCGGCGGCCTTCGGCATCCACCCGGTGCACCTGGGCATCGTGATGCTGGCCAACCTGCAGCTGGGCTACTTCACGCCGCCGGTGGGCATGAACCTGTTCATCGCCGCCTACCGCTTCGGCAAGCCCATCGGCACCCTGGTGCGCGCCTGCTGGCCGTTTTTCCTGGTGCTGGGGCTGGCGGTGGCGCTGGTGACCTGGTGGCCGGCACTGAGCCTGTCGCTGCTATAACCGGCTATAATGCCGCGCTTCACTCTCCCCCGGAGTCGCTCCATGCTGCGCATCCAGGCCGAAGCGCTGACGTTCGACGACGTCTCCCTCGTTCCCGCCCATTCCGCGGTCCTGCCCAAGGACGTCAGTCTCGCCACGCAGCTCACGCGCGGCATCCGCCTGAACCTGCCGATCATCTCGGCCGCCATGGACACCGTCACCGAAGCCCGCCTGGCCATCGCCATGGCCCAGCTCGGCGGCATCGGCATCCTGCACAAGAACATGTCCGTGCAGCAGCAGGCCGCGCACGTGCTGCAGGTCAAGAACTTCGAGGCCGGCGTCATCCGCGAACCCTTCACCGTGGGCCCGGAAACGACCATCGGCGAAGTGATCAAGCTCACCCGCGCCCGCAACATCTCCGGCGTGCCGGTGGTCGACGGCGGCCGCCTGGTCGGCCTGGTGACCAGCCGCGACATGCGCTTCGAGAAGAAGCTCGACGATCCCGTGCGCCACATCATGACCAAGAAGGAAAAGCTGGTCACGGTGCGTGAAGGTGCCAGCGACGACGAAGTGCTGCAGCTCATGCACACCCACCGCATCGAGAAGGTGCTGGTGGTGGACGACCAGTTCGCGCTGCGCGGGCTGATCACCGTCAAGGACATCCAGAAGGCCCGCGACAACCCCAACGCCGCCAAGGACGCCGACGAACAGCTGCTGGCCGGCGCCGCGGTCGGCGTCGGCGGTGACACCGAAGCCCGCATCGAGGCCCTGGTGGCTGCCGGCGTGGACGTGGTGGTGGTGGACACGGCCCATGGCCATAGCCAGGGCGTCATCGAGCGCGTGGCCTGGGTCAAGAAGACCTTCCCGAACCTGCAGGTGATCGGCGGCAACATCGTCACCGGCGACGCCGCACTGGCATTGATGGACGCCGGCGCCGACGCCGTGAAGGTCGGCGTGGGCCCCGGTTCGATCTGCACCACCCGCATCGTCGCCGGCGTCGGCGTGCCGCAGATCACCGCGGTCGGCATGGTCGCCGATGCGCTCAAGGGCCGCATCCCGCTGATCGCCGACGGCGGCATCCGCTTCTCCGGCGACATCGCCAAGGCCCTGGTGGCCGGCGCCAGCGTCATCATGATCGGCGGCCTGTTCGCCGGCACCGAAGAGGCGCCGGGCGAGGTCGAGCTGTTCCAGGGCCGCAGCTACAAGAGCTACCGCGGCATGGGCTCGCTGGGCGCGATGGAAATGGGCAGCAAGGACCGTTATTTCCAGGACGCGTCCGACGCCGACAAGCTGGTGCCCGAAGGCATCGAAGGCCGCGTGCCCTACCGCGGCCCGGTGGGCAACATCGTGCACCAGCTGGCCGGTGGCCTGCGCTCGTCGATGGGTTACGTCGGCTGCGCCACCATCGAAGAAATGCGCACCAAGCCCAAGTTCGTCCGGGTCACCAATGCCGGCACCCGCGAGGCGCACGTGCACGACGTGACGATCACCAAAGAGCCGCCCAACTACCGGATGGGCTGACGCCACCCATGACCGACATCCATAGCGACAAGATCCTGATCCTCGATTTCGGGGCGCAGTACACCCAGCTCATCGCCCGCCGCGTCCGCGAACTCGGCGTGTACTGCGAGATCTGGGCCTGGGACCACGACCCGGCCGAAATCGCCGCCTACGGCGCCCGCGGCATCATCCTTTCGGGCGGCCCGGAATCAACCACCGAAGCCGGTTCGCCCCGGGCGCCGCAGGAAGTCTTCGACGCCGGCGTGCCGATCCTGGGCATCTGCTACGGCATGCAGACCCTGGCCGCGCAGCACGGCGGCAAGGTCGAGGCCGGCCACCACCGCGAGTTCGGCTACGCCGAGGTCGAGGTCACGGCGCCCTGCGAGCTGTTCGACGAACTCAAGGACCACGCCGGCAGCCCGCCACGGCTGGACGTGTGGATGAGCCACGGCGACCGGGTCACCCAGGTGCCGCCGGGCTTCGAAGTGGTCGGCCGCACCGAATCGGTGCCGATCATCGCCATGGCCGACAACCAACGGCGCTGGTACGGCGTGCAGTTCCACCCCGAGGTCACCCACACCAAGTCCGGCCAGCAGATGCTGCGTCGTTTCGCGGTGGACATCTGCGGCTGCCGCACGCTGTGGACCGCGGCCAACATCATCGAAGACCAGATCCAGCGCGTGCGCGACCAGGTGGGCGAGGGCACCGTGCTGCTGGGCCTGTCCGGTGGCGTTGATTCGTCGGTGGTCGCCGCGCTGCTGCACAAGGCCATCGGCGACAAGCTGACCTGCGTGTTCGTCGATACCGGCCTGCTGCGCTGGCAGGAAGGCGACCAGGTGATGGCGATGTTCGCCGAGCACATGGGCGTGAAGGTCATCCGCGTGAACGCGGCGGACCGCTATTTCAATGCACTCGCCGGCGTCGCCGACCCGGAAGCCAAGCGCAAGATCAT
>NZ_CAXBJS010000137.1:0-7164 GCF_963976025.1 uncultured Arenimonas sp. | reverse complement strand
CGCGCTTGACGATTACCGCGCAATAAAGGCTGGGAGACGGCATGTTCGCGCCGCCGCTTTCGGACGGCATCGTGCCCGGCACGACGACGGAATAGGGCGGCACCTCGCCGCGGAAGACTTCGCCGGTGGCGCGGTCGACGATTTTGGTCGAGGCGCCGAGATAGACGCCCATCGACAGAACCGAGCCCTCGCGCACACGAACGCCCTCGGCGACTTCCGAGCGCGCTCCGATGAAGCAATTGTCCTCGATGATCACCGGCCCCGCCTGCAACGGCTCGAGCACGCCGCCGATGCCGGCGCCGCCGCTGATGTGGCAGTTCTTGCCGACCTGGGCGCAGCTGCCGACCGTGGCCCAGGTATCGACCATGGTCCCGGCACCCACGTACGCGCCGATATTGACGAAGCTGGGCATCAGCACCACGTCCTTGCCGATGTGCGCGCCCGAACGCACGATCGCGCCGGGCACCACGCGCGCGCCGAGCTTCTGGAAGTCGGCGTCGTCGAAGTTGTCGAAGCGCAGCCGCACCTTGTCCCAGAACGGCGCCGGGAAACCTTCCATCATCTGCATGTCGTTGATGCGGAAGTACAGCAGCACGGCCTTCTTGAGCCACTCGTTGACTTCCCAGTGCTTGCCGCGCGGCGCGGCGACGCGCGCCTTGCCCGACTCGAGCAGCTCGATCGCCTCTTCCACGGCCGGCCGCGTCGAGCCGTCGATTTCCATCGCGGTCAGGGTGGCCCGGCGCTCGAAGGCGTCCTCGATGATCGCCTGCAGCTGTTCAGTGCTGGGCTTCTTTCTTGCCATGGTGCATGTCTCCGTCGACGCCGGCCACGATGGCCTCGCGCAGTTGATCCAAGAGGGCCTGGTCACCGATGGGCTGGTTGGCTTCGTCGGTCAGCAGGAAAAAGTCTTCCACCTTTTCACCGAAGGTGGCGATGCGGGCGTCGTGCACGCGCAGGCGGAACTTGCGCAGCACCTGGGCAACCGACGCCAGCAGCCCGGGCTGGTCGGTGCAGACCAGGCTCATGCGGGTGCGGCGGCCGTCGGCCGATTCGTCGAAACCCACCTTCACCGGCACCCGGAAGTGGCGCAGCTGGCGGGGCGCGGCCCGGCGCGGTGGCTTCACCTTTGCCGGGTCCTTCAGGGCCAGCTTCAGCGCCGCTTCCACCGCGGCGGGTTCGGGCGCGCGGCCGTGCGGCGCGAACAGCTGGAAGTTGTCGAGCGCGAAGCCGTCGATCGAGTTCAGCACGCGCGCCTCGAGCACGTTCAGGCCCAGGCGGTCGAAGGTGGCCACCAGGGCCGCGAACAGGCCGTCGCGGTCGGGCGTGCGCACGAACACTTCCAGGCCGCCGTCCTCGAGGTGGGGGCGCACCATCACCAGGGTGTCGGCGCCGCCCGAGGCGGCGATGCCGTGGGTCTGCCAGGCGATCTGCTCGGGCCGGTAGCGCAGGAAACCCACGTCCGGGTAGGCCGCCCAGATGCGCTCGACTTCTTCGCGGGTCAGGCCTTCACCCAGCAGGCGCACCAGCGCCGCGGCGCGGGTCTCGGCCATGATCTCGGTGGCGTGCACCGGGTTTTCCAGGCCGCGGCGCAGCGCGAAGCGGGTGGCGGCGTACAGGTCGGCCAGCAGCCGGTCCTTCCAGGCGTTCCACAGCTTCGGGCTGGTGCCGGCGATGTCAGCGCAGGTCAGCAGGTACAGGTAGTCCAGGTGTTCGCGGTCGGCCACCTTGTTGGCGAAACGCGCCACCACCACCGGATCGGAAATGTCCTGGCGCTGGGCGGTGGTGGACATCAGCAGGTGCTGTTCGACCAGCCAGGCCAGCAGGTCGGCGTCGGACTGCGGCATGGCGTGCGCGGCGGCGAACTCGCGCGCATCGGTGGCGCCGAGTTCGGAATGGTCGCCGCCGCGGCCCTTGGCGATGTCGTGGAACAGCCCGGCCAGCAGCAGCACGTGCGGCTTGCGCAGGCGCGGCCAGACTTCGTGGGCGATGCCGAAACGTTCGTCGGCCTTGCGCGCGAAGCCGTCCAGGTAGGCCAGCACCGTCAGCGTGTGCTGGTCGACGGTGTAGACATGGAACAGGTCGTACTGCATGCGCCCCGAGACCTTGCCGAAGGCCGGCAGGTAGCGCGCCAGCACGCCCAGGCGGGCCATGCGGGTCAGCGTGGACACGGCCTGGGGCGACTGCAACAGGTCCATGAACTGCCGGCGCAGCGCTTCGGGCTGGTCGGCGTACGGACCGATCGCACCCAGCGATTCACCCAGGGCGCGCGCGGTTTCCGAATGCAGGCCGCGGGCATCGGGCTGCTTGTCCCAGGCAACGAACAGCGCCAGCACCGGCGCGAAGCCTTCGCCCAGTCGCGTCGGTTCGGCCATGGCCAGGTAGCCGTTGCGCAGCTCGTAGCCATCGCCCAGCGGCACCGATTCTTCCTGGCCTGAAAGCTGCTCCTCGTAGCGCTGCAGCACCCGGTCGTTGATGCGCATCACCGTGGCGGCGCTGCGGAAAAAACCCTGCATCATCTGTTCGACCGCCAGGTTGTCGCGGCGCTCGTCCTTCAGGCCCAGCATCGCGGCGAGGTTCTTCTGGTAGTCGAAGCCCAGGCGTTCCTCGCGCCGGCCGGCCAGGAGGTGCAGGCCGAAACGCAGCCGCGCCAGCACCCGCCATTCGCGTTCGAGGCTGGCACATTCGTCTTCGCCCAGCAGGCCCAGGGGCACCAGGGCGCGCAGGCCGGGCACGCCGTAAAGGCGCATGCCCATCCAGGTGATGGTCTGCAGGTCCCGAAGCCCGCCCGGACCTTCCTTGATGCTGGGCTCGAGGTTGTGCGCGGTGTCGTTGAAGCGCGCGTGCCGGGCGCGCTGCTCTTCGCGTTTGGCGTGGAAATAGTCGGACGGCGACCACAGCACCGTCGGCGCCAGCGCCGCCGCCAGCGCCTTGGGGGCGCCCGGGTCACCCGCCAGCGCGCGGCATTCCATCAGCGCGGTCAGCACCGTGATGTCCTCGCGCGCCGCCTCGACGCACTGCCCGGTCGAACGCACCGCCTGGCTGGTGGCCAGGCCGGCGTCCCAGAGCAGCGAGAAGAAGCGGCCGATGGCCACCTGGTGGCGCTGCTGCAGGTCGGGCTCGGCGAGCACCAGCAGGTCGATGTCGGACTGCGGGTAGAGTTCGCCGCGGCCGTAACCGCCGGTGGCCAGCAGGTCCAGGCCGGGCGTGTCGCCCAGGCAGCGCTGCCAGGCCGCGCGCACCACCGCGTCGGCCGCGTCGGCGCAGCGCGAGACCAGGCGGTCGATGGCCTCGCCGGCGTCGAAACGCTGGCGCAGCAGTTCACGGCGGGCGACCAGGGCGGCCTTGGCGACGTCGCGCCAGGCGCCGTCGTCGCCGGCGGCGGCAAGGGTCGTCGCCAGCTCGGAGTCGGTGATGTTCGGGGCGGCGCTCACTGGCCGGCCCGGGTCACAGGTCGTTGTCGTCGCCGGGCAGGCGGGTGAGGATCTCGACGCCGTCGTCGGTCACCACCACCGTGTGCTCCCACTGGGCCGACAGCGATTTGTCGCGCGTGACCACGGTCCAGCCGTCGCCCAGCAGCTTGGTGTGCCGGGAGCCTTCGTTGATCATCGGCTCGATGGTGAAGGTCATGCCCTTCTGCAGCACCACGCCGGCGCCCGGCTGGCCGTAGTGCAGCACCTGCGGGTCTTCGTGGTAGATGCGGCCGATGCCGTGGCCGCAATATTCGCGGACCACCGAAAAACGTTCGCCCTCGGCGTATTTCTGGATGGCGTGGCCGATGTCGCCCAGGGTGGCGCCGGGCTTGACGGTGCGGATGCCGCGGAACATGGCTTCGCGGGTCACGTCGACCAGGCGCCGGGCCTTGACGCTGGGCTCGCCGACGAAATACATGCGGCTGGTGTCGCCGTGCCAGCCGTCCTTGATGACGGTGACGTCGATATTGATGATGTCGCCGTCCTTGAGCACCTTGGCGTCGCTGGGGATGCCGTGGCAGATGACGTTGTTGACCGAGGTGCAGACCGTGGCCGGGAAGCCCTTGTAGCCGACGTTGGCGGGCACGGCCCCCTGCACGTTGACGATGTGGTCGTGGCAGATGCGGTCGAGCTCGGCGGTGGTGACGCCCGGCTTGACGTGCGGGGCGACCACCTGCAGCACTTCGGCGGCCAGGCGGCCGGCCACGCGCATGCGCTCGATGTCTTCGGGGCTCTTGAGGCTGATATGCATGGGCGGGATTATCGCCCAGTTGCGGGGCCAAGGGCCAGCCGGCTATACTCCCGGGGCTCGGAAAACCCCTCACGGGGCCCTTCGAACCGCCCACGCCGGGCGTCACCGGTGAATTCACACGCCAGGCAATCCCCCGCCCCGGGGTGCCCGCGGCCAAGCCATGGTTTCCGGGTTCGAGGCGGCGGCCTGGCGGAGGCCCAACCCCGGAGCTTCGACGCCGCCAGTGTGCGGCCGGCTCCCTGTCTGCAAAGGAATCACCATGTCCCAGGTCACCATGCGCCAGATGCTGGAAGCCGGCGTTCACTTCGGCCACCAGACCCGCTACTGGAACCCCAAGATGGGTCCGTACATCTTCGGCGCCCGCGGCAAGATCCACATCATCAACCTCGAAAAGACCCTGCCGCTGTTCCAGGACGCGATGAACTTCGTCTCGGGCATCGCCCAGAAGCGCGGCTCGATCCTGTTCGTCGGCACCAAGCGTTCGGCCCGCGAGTCGATCAAGGAAGAAGCCGAGCGTTGCGGCATGCCCTACATGAGCATGCGCTGGCTGGGCGGCACCCTGACCAACTTCGCCACCGTCAAGAAGTCGGTTGCGCGCCTGAAGGAACTCGAGGCCGCCGAAACCGACGGCACCTTCGAGAAGCTGGTCAAGCACGAAGTGCTGGGCCTGCGCCGCGAGCGCGACAAGCTTGAAGCCTCCCTGGGCGGCATCAAGGACATGGGCCGCCTGCCGGACGCGCTGTTCGTGATCGACATCGGCCACGAAAACATCGCCGTGCAGGAAGCCAAGAAGCTCGGCATCCCGGTGGTCGCCGTGGTCGACACCAACTACGACCCCAACCTGGTGGACTACGCCATCCCGGGCAACGACGACGCCATCCGCGCCGTGCAGCTGTACGTGCGCGCCGCCGCCGACGCCGTGCTCGAGGGCAAGGCTGCCTCGCCGCAGGCCCACGTGGCCGCCGCCGACGACTTCGTCGAACTCGACGGCGAAGGCAATCCGGTTGCCAAGGAAGACAAGAAGCCGGCCCCGCGTGCCCGCGCCCCCCGCGCGCCGCGTGCCGCCAAGTAATCAACTAGGAGATCCCATGGAAATCACTGCTTCCCTGGTCAAGGAACTGCGCGAGCGCACCGGCGCCGGCATGATGGAATGCAAGAAGGCCCTGTCCGAAACCAGCGGTGACATCGACGCCGCGGCCGAGGCCCTGCGCAAGTCCGGCCTGGCCAAGGCCGACAAGAAGGCCGACCGCGTCGCCGCCGAAGGCCGCATCGTTGCGGCCCAGGACGGCGGCAAGGCCGTGCTGGTCGAGATCAACTCCGAGACCGACTTCGTGGCCAAGGACGACAACTTCCTGGCCTTCGCCGACGCCGTTGCCCAGGCCGCCCTGGCCTCCGGCGCCGCCGACGCGGATGCCCTGAAGGCGGCCAAGGTCGCCTCCGGCGACACCGTCGAAGAAGCCCGTGCCGCCGTCATCGCCAAGGTCGGCGAGAACGTGCAGGTGCGTCGCCTCGCCAAGGTCGACAGCGCCAACCACGTCGCCGCCTACATCCACGGCGGCCGCATCGGCGTTCTGGTCGAGCTCAAGGGCGGCGACGCCGAGCTGGCCCGCGGCATCGCCATGCACGTGGCGGCGATGAACCCGCCGTACAACAAGGCCGCCGACGTGCCGGCCGAGTTCGTGGCGAAGGAGAAGGAAATCGAAATGGCGAAGATGTCCGACAAGGACAAGTCCAAGCCCGCCGAAATCCTCGAGAAGATCATGGCCGGCAAGGTCGCCAAGATCGTCAACGAAGTCACCCTGTACGGCCAGGCTTATGTCCTGAACACCGACCAGACCGTCGAGCAGGCCGTCAAGGCCGCCGGCGCCGACGTGGTGCAGTTCCAGCGCCTGGCCGTCGGCGAAGGCATCGAGAAGGTGGTCGAGGACTACGCCGCCGAAGTGATGAAGCAGGCCGGCCTGGCCTGATCCATCGCCTCATGTGTTGCCGTAAAGGGCCGCGGGGCAACCCGCGGCCCTTTGCTTTTCCCTGAACGGCCCATTGGGTGAATTCATCCCGGGTTGTGCCGGGTGCTGCAAACCTCCCGGCGCACCCATCGCCACGAAGGGAGTCCCCCCATGAAAACCACCGCCCCCCTGTTCTGCCTTGCCCTGCTTGCCGCCGGCCCCGCCCTGGCGCAGAACGTCGAATCCGGCCCGCAGGCCAGCTTCGAAGCACAAACCGGCCCGGTGACCGTGGTTTCGGTGCAGCCGCCGCTGCCCAATGCCAGCGAATACGCGGTGAAGGTCGCCGACCTCGACGCCGACGGCGACCAGCGGCTGAGCCGCGCCGAGGTGCCCGACGACCACGCCCTGCACTTCGAGTGGAAACTGGTGGACCGCAACCGCGACGGCTACGTCACCGACGACGAGCTGGCCAACTGGAAATAAACGCATCGAATGGTGGCCTGGCCCCGCAAGGGCCAGGCAACCTGGCGGAGCGGCGGCGTCGCCGCTCCGCCGAACTTTTTCGCGCCGGGGGCCAGGGTGGCCCCGCGATCGGCTAGAATTCCGCCGTTTGCCCAGCCACCGGAGAGACCCATGAGCACCCAGCCCCTGAAGTACCGCCGCATCCTGCTCAAACTCTCCGGCGAAGCCCTGATGGGGCACGAGGACTACGGCATCGACCCGAAGGTGATCCAGGCCATGGCCAAGGACATCGTCGAGGCCCAGCGCGCCGGCGCCCAGATCGGCCTGGTGATCGGCGGCGGCAACATCTTCCGCGGCGCCGGCCTGGCCGAGGCCGGCATGGACCGGGTCACCGGCGACCACATGGGCATGCTGGCCACCGTCATCAACGCCCTGGCCATGGCCGACGCGCTGGAGAAGGAAGGCGGCTTCGCCCGGGTGATGAGCGCGATCAAGATCAACGAGGTCTGCGAGGACTACATCCGCCGCCGCGCCA
>NZ_CAXBJS010000136.1:0-7174 GCF_963976025.1 uncultured Arenimonas sp. | reverse complement strand
CCGGCGATGCGGTCGTTGCCGGGACGCCGGGCCCGCGTTTCCACGCCGACGGCGCCGGCCGGCGCACCAGCCACGCATTTGTGCATGGCTTCGACGAAGGCCGCACCGGTGTTGAAACGCTGCGCCGGGTCCTTCGCCATCAGGCCTTCGATGAGCGGCTGCAGCCAGGCATGTTCCTCGGGCAGCGACGGCACCGGGTGGCTGACGTGCATCAGCGCCACGGTGAAGGCGTCGCTGGCCTGGTAGGGCGGCACGCCGGCCAGCATCTCGAACAGCACCGCGCCCAGGCTGTAGAGGTCCGAGCGCCCGTCCACCGATTCGCCGCGCGCCTGTTCCGGGCTCATGTAGTCGGGCGTGCCGATGGACGTGCCGGCGACGGTGGAACTGTTGCTGCCGTCCATGGCCTTGGCGATGCCGAAGTCGGCCAGCACCACGCGACCGTCGTTGCGGAAGAGCACGTTGCCCGGCTTGACGTCGCGGTGCACGAACCCCTTCTGGTGGGCGAAATCCAGGCCGTGGGCGATGTCGGCGGTGATGTCCAGGATCTGGCCGACGCTGAGCCCGCCTTCTTCGATGCGGTCCTTGAGCGTGCCGCCGGGGATGTATTCGGCGGCCAGGTAATAGACGTTGCCGTGGTTGCCGATGTCGTGGACCGTCACCAGGTTCGGGTGCTGCAGCTTGGCGGTGATCTTGCCTTCGGTCAGGAAGCGGTGCGCGAACTCGGCGTTGGCCGCCAGCGCCGGCGCCATCACCTTCAGCGCCACTTCGCGGTCCAGCGACTCCTGCACGGCCAGGAACACCGAGGCCATGCCGCCCTCGCCGATCGGCCGCAGGATGCGGTAACCGGGGATATTGATGTCAACCGAGGTAAGCAGGACGGTGGCGTTCAAGGTGACCTCGTGGGTGGAGACTCCTGGCACATCCAACAACGGGTTCAGGCGCCGGATTCGGTCCCGGGCCAGAGCAGTTTGCCCGCCTTTGCGGCGATTTTCGCCATTCGTTCGGCGTGGGCGGCTTCTTCGGCGGCGCTGGCGAGCCGCAGCACCCGCGGCACCGACGCACAGGCCAGGCGGGAGGCGGTGGCCACGGCGGCGGCATTGTCGGCTTCGCCGCTGGCGGCCAGGCCCAGGTCGCCCTGGCCCGAGGTCATGCCCAGGTAGACCTCGGCCAGCAGCTCGGCGTCGAGCAGCGCGCCGTGCAGCTTGCGGTGGCCGTTGTCCACGCCCAGGCGGCGGCACAGGGCGTCGAGCGAATTGCGCTGGCCCGGGTAACGTTCGCGCGCCATCGCCAGGGTATCGAGCACGCCGGCGTGGTCGGTGATGCGGCCGAAGTGTTTGCCGGCCAGCGACAGTTCGTAGTCCAGGAAGCCGACGTCGAAGCTGGCGTTGTGGATGATCAGCTCGGCGTCGCGGATGAATTCGATGAATTCATCGACCGCGGTTTCGAAGCGCGGCTTGTCCTGCAGGAATTCCAGGGTCAGGCCGGTGACTTCCTGCGCGCCCGGCTCCATTTCGCGGCCAGGATTGAAATAGCGGTGGAAGTGCCGACCGGTTGGCCGCCGTTCGACCAGTTCGATACAGCCAATCTCGACCACGCGGTTGCCCTTCTCCCAGGACAGGCCGGTGGTTTCGGTGTCGAGCACGATCTGGCGCATGCGGCGGTTCAACCCCTCAATTTTTCGGCTTCGGCGCGGGCCAGCTTGTCCACGCGTTCGTTTTCGACGTGGCCGGCGTGGCCCTTGACCCACTTCCAGCGCACCGTGTGCGGCCTGGCGGCGGCGTCGAGGCGCATCCACAGGTCCTGGTTCTTGACCGGCTGGCCGGCGGCGGTTTTCCAGCCACGGCGGATCCAGTTCGGCAGCCATTCGCCGATGCCCTTCTGCACGTACTGCGAGTCGGTGGAAAGTTCGACTTCGCAGGGTGACTTCAGGGCCTCGAGCGCCATGATCGCCGCCATCAGCTCCATGCGGTTGTTGGTGGTTTGTGTTTCACCGCCGGCCAGTTCGCGTTCGCGGCCGGCATGGCACAACAGCGCCGCCCAGCCGCCCGGACCGGGGTTGCCCAGGCAGGCACCATCGGTGTGGATTTCAACGGTTTTCTTGCTCAAGTCAGGATCATCCGGCAGTCATGCCAGGCCGCAGGGCCATGGTCGGGGAGCCGGCGCGCAGCGGCGTCATGCCGGGCTCGCGCCGGCGGGCAACGATAAGGTGGGCCGCCCGCAGGCCGGCGAACAGGCCCTGGCCACGCGGCTCGCGAAGTTCGAGCCCGGCTGCCGGCGCCCACACCGGCCCCAGCCAGAGCTGGCGCTCGATTTCCAGGCCGTGGTCGATGACCTGCTGGCCCAGGTGCACCGGGTCGATGCCGCGCAGCCCGCGGAACGCCCAGCGCAGGCGCGCCAGGCCCCAGGGATTGAGGCTGGCCAGCAGGGCCACGCCGCCGGGTTTGAGCACACGGGCGATTTCGCCCACCAGGGCATCGGGGTCGGACGAGGTTTCCAGCACGCAAAGCGCGTAGACCAGCGACAGGCTGCCGCTGGCCAGCGGCAGGGCGCCGTCCCGGCAGGCCAGGGCACCGGCGAAATGGTCCTCACGCCGGTACAGGCTGAGCACCTGCGCCAGCATGTTGCCCGACAGCGCTTCGGGCAGGGCCTGGCAGGGGCGCAGGTAAAGCCCGCTGTGGCCAAACACCCGCGTAAGCTCCGGAATCGCCTCGCGCTGCACCTGGTGCAGCAGGGCCAGGCCGGGATCCCGGCAGAACCAGGAGTCGGCGCTGCCTTCGTGTTGACGGGGGGTGGGAGCCGCGGGCATGTTTCCGATTCTGCTTCATTCACGCCATCGAGGTCACCCTGCTTGCCCGAAGTCCCGGAAAACCCGGCCGCCTCCTTGGAAGTCATCGCGCTGCCGGCGTTCCAGGACAACTACATCTGGCTGCTGGCCGGGCCTGGCGGCGACTGCATCGTGGTTGATCCGGGCGATGCCGCGCCGGTGCTCGAAGCCGCCTCGCGCGGCCTGCGGCCGGTGGCCGTGCTGCTGACCCACCACCACGCCGACCACGTCGGCGGCGTCGAAGCGCTGCTCGAAGCCTTCCCCGTACCCTGCCACGGTCCTGACGACCCGCGTGTCCCTGCGGCGGCCATACGCGTCGGTGACGGCGACCAGGTGCAGGTGCCGGCCCTTGGCGCCAGTTTCGAGGTCATCGCCGTACCGGGCCATACACGCAGCCACATCGCGTTCCACGGCGCCGGCCTGCTGCTTTGCGGCGACACCCTGTTCAGCCTCGGCTGCGGCCGCCTGTTCGAAGGCAGCCCGGCGCAGATGCTTGCCTCGCTCGACCGCCTGGCCGCCCTGTCCGGCGACACCCGGGTCCTGTGCGCCCACGAATACACCGAAGCCAACGGGCGCTTCGCCCGGGAAGCAGAACCCACCAACCCCGACCGCGACCAGCGCCTGGACGAAGTGCGCCAGCTGCGCGCCCGCGGGGAACCCAGCCTGCCGGTGTCCCTGGCCAGCGAACGCGCCTGCAATCCCTTCCTGCGCGTGCATGCCCCGGGCGTGCGCGAAAGCATCGGCCGGCGCCTGGGCCGCCCACCCCGCGACCGGCTGGAAACCTTCGCCGAGCTGCGCGCCTGGAAGGACGGGTTCGCCGGATGAAGCCAATCCGGGCGGCACAGCTCCTGCTACCGGCGCTGCTGCTGGCCGCCTGCCAGGCCCCGGTCCGGCCGGTGCCGCCGGAAGCCGACGCGGCCCCGCCGGCTGCTTCGACGGCGGCCGCACCGGCCCAGCCCACGGACGACGCCGAAGCGGCCGGGCCAAGCCCGCCGGCGCTGGCCGAACCCACGCCGCCGCCGGCGCCCGACCCGATCGATACCGGCGCCGAGCTGTTCGACCACCTGGCGGCGAACTTCCAGTCGCCGATCTGCATCAAGGGCGAGGCGAACCGGACCTGGCGCAAGCGCTACGCCGGCCACCCGGACTCTTTCGCCCGGCATCTGGAAGAAATCCTGCCGCTGATGGCCTACGTCGCCACCGAAGTCGACCGGCGTGGGCTGCCTGCGGAATTCGCGCTCATCCCCATCGTTGAAAGCTGGTATCGCCCCGCCGCCATCGGCCCGGGCGGCCCGGCGGGCATGTGGCAGATGATCGCCAGCACCGCGCGCAACCACGGCATCCGCATCCAGTCGGGCTACGACGGCCGCCTGTCGCCGGTGGCGTCCACCGACGCCGCCCTGGACTACCTGGTCGACCTGTCGGCGCGCTTCGACGGCGACTGGCGCGCCACGGCCATGGCCTACAACGCCGGCGAATACCGGATCCTGCGCGCCTTCAGATCCAACGGGCACCGCGACGCCTCGGGCGAACGAAAGTTGCCCCAGGGCCTGTCGCGCATCACCTACGACTACGTCGCCAAGCTGCGCGCCCTGGCCTGCCTGATCGCCAAACCCGAACGCCAGGGCCTGGAGCTGCCGCGCGATGCGCGCTTCGTGCCGCTGGCGCGCCTGCCGCTGCCGCCCGGCACCAACAGCCTCGACCAGGCGGCGCTGAAGCTGGTGGTCGATGCCCGCGAACTGCGCCGGCTCAACCCGGCCTACCGCGGCGGCCGCATCCCCGCCGGGGCGCCACGCGAGGTCCTGGTGCCGGCCGGCCCGGCCACGCTGCTGGCCGTGCGCGACCTGCCCGACGCCCCGGCCTCCGGCGACGCGCCCGCGCGCAGCCATCGCGTGCGCAGCGGCGACACCCTGTCGGGCATCGCCCGCAAGTACGGCGTGCCCCTGCGCCAGATCTACCGGCTCAACGAATTGAACGGCCGCTCGGTGCTGCAGGTGGGCCAGCAGGTCCAGGTCGACCCCTGACCGGCCTCCATGCTTGGCGGTATGGCCCGTGCCGGGCGAAACTAGGGCGTTCGCACCGCCGACACGGCGGCACCAGGAGGAGAACATGGGATTTCTGACGGGCAAACGTGCCCTGATCGTAGGTATCGCCAGCCAGCGCTCCATCGCCACCGGCATCGCCGAGGCCATGCATCGTGAAGGCGCCGAGCTGGCGTTCACCTACCAGAACGACAAGCTCAAGTCGCGCGTCGAAGATGCCGCGCGGGAAAACGGTTCGGACATCGTGCTGCCGCTGGACGTGGCCGACGACGCCCAGATCGACAGCGTCTTCGCCGAACTGGGCAAGCGCTGGGACGGCCTGGACATCCTGGTGCACTCGGTCGGCTTCGCGCCGCGCGAGGCCATCGAGGGTGAATACCTGCAGGGCCTGACCCGCGAAAACTTCCGCATCGCCCACGACATCTCCAGCTACAGCCTGGCCGCCCTGGCCAAGGCCGCGCGGCCGATGATGAAGGGGCGCGGCGGCAGCATCCTGACGCTGAGCTACCTGGGCGCCCAGCGCGCGCTGGTGAACTACAACGTCATGGGCGTGGCCAAGGCCAGCCTGGAAGCGAACATGCGCTACCTGGCCCTGAACCTGGGCCCCGAGGGCACCCGCGTGAACGCGATCTCGGCCGGGCCGATCAAGACCCTGGCGGCGGCGGGCATCGCCAACTTCCGCAAGATGCTGGGCCACGTCGAGGAATACGCGCCGCTGCGCCGCAGCGTCACGATCGAGGACGTCGGCAATGTCGCCGCCTTCCTGTGTTCCGACCTGGCCTCGGGCGTCACCGGCGAAGTGACCTACGTGGATGCGGGTTACAACATCCTGGGCATGACCGGCATCGAAGGCGTCTGAACCAGATCGGCCGTTGAATGAAAAAGGCCCGGGAAATCCCGGGCCTTTTTTTGTGCAGCACGTGCAGGACTCAGAGCCGGTCTTCGGCCACCGTGACCGTGTACTGGCGACGCAGGGCGCGCACGTAGGCTTCGGCTTCGACCACGGCGCGGGCCTGGGCCAGCTGCTGGCGCAGGGCGTCGCGGGTGGCGTCGTCGAGTTCACCGACTTCCCCGTCGCGAACCTCGGTGACCCGCACCAGGGCGTGGCGGTCGGCGCCAAGGCGCACCATGCCGACGCTGGGCGCGTCTTCGGTCGGTTCCGACAGGCGGAAGGCTTCTTCGAGCAGCGCCGGCGGCAGCTGCGACTGGCGGGTGGCCGCCGGCAGCTCGGCCACGGTGCGGCCGACTTCGCTGGCCAGGTCGGCGAAGGACTCGCCGGCACGGGCGCGTTCGAGCAGGGCTTCGGCCTGGGCCTGGGAGGCCTTGGACAGGCTGTCGGCGACCAGGTCGGCGCGCACGCGGTCGCGCACGTCTTCCAGCGGAATCAGCGCGGCGGGCTCGACTTCGACCACGTGCAGCACCACCAGGTGGTTCGGGCCGATTTCGACGGCGTCGCTGACCTGGCGATCGACTCGCTGGGCGTCGGCAAAGGCTGCCTGGCGCACTTCCGGCATGGCCGCGATGCCTTCGCCGGCATCGCGGGCGAACAGCGCCGTGCGCTTGACCTCCAGGCCCACTTCCTCGGCCGCCGGTGCCAGCGCGGTCGGGTCGCGGTAGATGCGCTCGATCAGGCGGTTGCCCAGGTCGCTGTAGACGCGGTCGCGTTCGGCCAGGTATTCGGCTTCGATCTCGCCGCGTACCTCATCGAAGCTGCGTTCGCTGCCCGGCTCCAGGTCGGCAAGCTGGATGACGTGCCAGCCCTCGGGCGTGCGCGCCGGGTCGGTCACCTGGCCGACTTCGTCCAGGCCGAACAGGGCGTCCTGGAACGGGCCTTCGAACACGCCGGCTTCGATCGGGCCGAGCATGCCGCCGTCGGCCTTCGAACCGATGTCATCGGAATTTTCGCGGGCCAGCGCGGCGAAATCGGCGCCGGGTTCGCGGGCCTGGTCGGCCAGGGCCTGGGCACGTTCGCGCGCGGCCTCGACTTCGGCTTCATCGGCATCGGCCGGCACCGACACCAGGATGTGCGCCGCGGTGCGCACCGGCTCGGTGACGTAGCGGCTGCGCTGTTCGTCGTAGCGCTGGCGCAGGGTCTGTTCGTCGACCACGGTCGGCACTTCCAGCGTGGCGCCGTCGATCTCGACGTATTCCACCGCCACCTGTTCGGGCTTGGTGTAACGGTCACCGTGGCTGTCGTACCAGGCCTTGAGTTCTTCGTCGGTCGGCGCTTCGGGCGCGGACGGGGTTGGCAGGTCGATCAGTTCGAGGTCGCGCTCCTGGCGGGGCGCGGGTCTCGGGCCGGCGCTGG
>NZ_CAXBJS010000135.1:0-7243 GCF_963976025.1 uncultured Arenimonas sp. | reverse complement strand
ACCTCGTCCGCGCCACGCCACGCCGCCGCCAGCGTTTTGGCGGCAGCCAGGTGCGCCGGTCTAGTCGCGCACGCCGAGGCGTTTCCTCTCAAGCCGCCTGAGAAACTCCCCCATGATCCGCCGGTAAAGGTCTTCGCCGAGGTAGGCATCCTCCACCCCGGCGTCGATGCTGGGGTTGTCGTTGACCTCGATGATCACCGTGCGGTCCTTCACCACCTTCAGGTCAACGCCGTAAAGGCCATTGCCGATGGCGTTGCTGGCACGCACGGCCAGGCGCACCACTTCCGACGGGGCCTCGCGCACCGGCAGGGTCTTGAAGCCACCCGAGCGCACCGTGCCCGGCTTGTTGCCCGACTTGGCCGCATGGTCGTAGATCTGCCAGTGCCCGCGCGACATGAAGTACTGGCAGGCGTACAGCGGTTCGCCGTCCAGCACGCCGATGCGCCAGTCGAACTCCGTGGGCACGAATTCCTGGGCCAGCAGCAGCGCGGTCTGCTGGAACAGCTGGTCGGCCGCCAGCTTCAGCTGCTCCGGCGTTTCCACCTTGTGGATGCCGCGGGAAAAGCTGCCGTCCGGGATCTTCAGCACCAGCGGCAGGCCCAGCAGGTCGGGCAGGGCGGCCAGCTTGCGGGCGTCGTCGCGGAACACGATCTCGGTGCGCGGCGTCGGCAGCTTGCGGCCGCGCAGCCGGTCGTGCAGGTAGATCTTGTTCGTGCAGCGCAGGATCGACTGCGGGTCGTCGATGACCACCATGTCCTCGCGCTCGGCCCGGTGGGCGAAGCGGTAGGTGTGGTCGTCCACCGCCGTGGTTTCGCGGATGAACAGCGCGTCGTATTCGGCCAGCCGGGTGAAGTCGCGCCGGCCGATCGGATCCACTTCGATGTCGAGTTCCTTGCCCGCTTCGATGAAGTGCTTCAGGGCCTTCTTGTTCGAGGGCGGCATCACCTCGTCCGGGTTCTGCAGCATCGCCAGGTCGTAGCGGTATTTGCGGCGCGCGCGCGGCTTGCGCCACATCTTCTTGCTGAAGGCGTCCAGCGCGTCGGCGAACGCCGTTTCCTGGTCGTCCGACAGCATGTGCAGGCTGGCCGGCTTGATCGCGGTGATCTGCCACACCCGCTGGCGCTCGAACTCGATGCGCAGCACCGGGCAGGGGAAGGTTTCGAACACCTGCTGGGCCAGGTCCTCCAGCGGCGCGTAGTGCGTGCGCCCGAAATACACCAGCAGCCCGAAGTCGCTGGCATCGCGGGAACCTTCCGGCAGGAACTTGCCCAGCTGGGTATTGAGGTCCTCGATGTCGATGCCGTACAGCGAACGCCGGCGCAGGTCGTTGATGGTGCGCACGCTCGGGATCACCTTGTGCCCGCGCGCTTCGGCCAGCAGCGACACGTAATAACCGGTGCCCATGTACTTGTAGCTGCGGCACAGGTTGATCACCTGGGTGCGCTCGCCTTCGGCGGCGACTTCGCCGCGCAGGTAGTCGGCCGCCGCCACCACGTTGTCGGAAGGGTAGAACGCCCCCCAGTCGGAGGGTTTTTCAACAACGATGACGAGGCGGCTCATGGCGGCAGGCAGGGGGCGACGGCGCAAAGCATGAGCCTTCGCCGCGCGCTTGGATAGACTGCCGCCATGCCCGCCCCCGTCCGCCTGCGCACCGCCCGACCCGCCGACCTGCCGGCGCTGCTGGCACTGGAGGCCCGCTTCCCCGGTGACCGGCTTTCCGCCCGCCAGTTCCGCCACCACCTGGCCAACCCGCGGGCCCGCCTGCGCGTGGCCGTGGCCGGCGAAAACGTGCTGGGTTACCACCTTGTCCTGTTGCGCCGGGGAAGCGGCCTGGCCCGCCTGTATTCGATCGCCGTGGACGAAGCCGCCCGAGGCCAGGGCCTGGGCCGGCGCCTGCTGGCCGACGCCGAAGCCCAGGCCGGCGCCGCCGGCTGCCGCGGCCTGCGCCTGGAAGTTCGCCAGGACAATGCCGCTGCCAACGCGCTTTACCAGGCCGCCGGCTACCGGCCCCTGGCCGAACTGCCGGCGTATTACGACGACGGCGCCCCCGGCTGGCGCTACGGCCGCGACTGGTCCGGGGCATGACTTCAGGCCTACGGCCCCTTAACGGGGCGCCATGTTAGCGTCGAAGGTCGTACCAGCTACCGGGGATTCCCATGCGCCTTACCGCCCTTGCCTGGCTCGTTGCCGGCGCCCTTTCCGTGAACGCCTCCGCCGCCGAGCCTGCCGACATGAACAACGACCCCCACCTGTGGCTTGAGGACGTCGAAGGCGAAAAGGCCCTGGACTGGGTCCGCGCCCGCAACGCCGTTTCCGAAAAGCAGCTGGCCGGAGATCCCGGCTTCGAACAGGTGCGCCAGGACCTGCTGGACATCCTCGATTCCGACGCCCGCATCCCCTATGTGTCCAAGCGCGGCGAGTACTACTACAACTTCTGGCGGGACAAGCAGAATCCACAGGGGGTCTGGCGCCGCACCACCCTGGCCGAGTACCGCAAGGAAAACCCCGAGTGGGAAGTGCTGCTCGACATCGACGCCCTGGGCAAGGCCGAAGGCGTGAACTGGGTCTGGGGCGGTTCCGACTGCCTGCGCCCCGACTACGACCGCTGCCTGGTTGATCTCTCGCGCGGCGGCGCCGACGCCACCGTCACCCGTGAATTCGACGTCTCTGACAAGGCCTTCGTCGAAGGCGGCTTCAGCCGCCCCGAGGCCAAGGGCAACGTCGGCTGGATCGACATCGACACCGTCTACGTCAGCACCGACTTCGGCGACGGCTCGATGACCGACTCCGGCTACCCGCGCGTGGTGAAGGAATGGAAGCGCGGCACGCCGATGTCCGAGGCCAAGGTCGTGTACGAAGGCGAGAAAACCGACATCTCCATCGGCGCCTTCCACGACGACACCCCCGGCTGGGAGCGCGACTTCGTCTATCGCGGCCTGACCTTCTACACCAACGAACTTTACCTGCGCAAAGACGATGGCGAACTGGCCAAGCTCGACCTGCCCGATGGGTCGCAGAAGGGCGTGTTCCGCGAATGGCTCTCGGTCGAACTTCGCCAGCCCTGGGAAGTCGCCGGAACCACGCACCCGGCCGGTTCGCTGCTGGCGATCAACTTCGACGACTTCATGAAGGGCAGCCGCGACTTCGAGGTCGTGTTCGCCCCGACCGAAAACAGCTCGCTGGCCAGCTCGGGCGCCACCAAGGACTACTTCTTCATCAACGTCCTTGAAGACGTCAAGAACCGCATCTACGTGCTGACCCCGGGCAAGGACGGCTGGAAGCGCGAGCCGCTCGTGGGCGCGCCGGAGTTCGGCACCGTCAGCATCGGCGCGGTGGATGCGGACGAGTCGAACGAGTACTTCATGACCGTCGCCGACTACCTGACCCCGACCTCGCTGCTGATGGGCGAGATCGGCAAGAAGCCGGAAGTCCTGAAGCAGCTGCCGGCTTACTTCGACGCCGCGCCCTACCGCATCGAACAGCACTTCGCGACCAGCAAGGACGGCACCAAGGTTCCGTACTTCATGGTCTCGCGCAAGGACATCACGCTCGACGGCGACAACCCGACCCTGCTTTACGGTTACGGCGGATTCGAAGTCTCGCTGACCCCGAATTATTCGGCCGGCGTCGGCAAGAACTGGCTGGCGAAAGGCGGCGTGTACGTGGTCGCCAACATCCGCGGCGGCGGCGAATACGGCCCGCGCTGGCACCAGGCGGCGCTGCGCGAGAACCGCAACAAGGCCTACGAGGACTTCGCGGCGGTGGCCGAGGACCTGATCGCCCGCAAGGTCACCAAGCCGGCGCGCCTGGGCATCCAGGGCGGCAGCAACGGCGGCCTGCTCACCGGCAACATGATGGTGATGTACCCGGAGCTGTTCGGCGCCGTGGTCAGCCAGGTGCCGCTGCTGGACATGTACCGATACGACAAGCTGCTGGCCGGCGCCTCCTGGGTGGCCGAATACGGCGACCCGGACGTGCCTTCGGACTGGGAGTTCCTGCGCAGGTATTCGCCCTACCAGAACGTGAAGAAGGACGTGGACTACCCGCCGGTGCTGTTCACCACTTCCACCCGCGACGACCGCGTGCACCCGGGCCACGCCCGCAAGATGACCGCGCGCATGCTCGAGCAGGGCCACGACGTCACCTATTACGAAAACATCGAAGGTGGCCACGGCGGCGCCGCCAACAACGCCCAGTCGGCCTACATGGGCGCGCTGGCCTACACCTTCCTCAAGCAGCAGCTGTTCAAGGGCAAATAAGCCCTACCAGCCGGCCTGCTGGAGCAGCAGTTCGGTCTTGGGGTCGGCGGGTTTGGCGACGAGGCCACCGCGAGGGTTGAGTGCAACCTCGTAGGTGGCCCCGTCGATCATCGGCAGGTAGGCGGCGCTGCCCCAGCGGGCGTCGGCCACCGGCAGGCCGGCCAGCCAGCGCTGGCGGAATTCCCAGAAGTCCCAGCCTTCGCGCAGGTCGTGCACGGTGCGCTGGGCCACGAGTTCCTGCTTGGGGTCGCCGTAGCGACCCGACAGCCGTTCGAAGCGGTATACCGGGCGCATGCCGGCCAGCTGGCCGGGCAGGGTCCAGCGGATCACCCGCGCGTCGAGCTGCCATTCGTCGCCCAGGATCTCGAACTGGCGGTCGGCCTGGCCCGGGCGGGCGAGGGTGGCTTCGAAACGCTGGCTGCCCAGCTGGCGCAGGCTGATCGTCGCCACCGGCACGTCGGCCGTCAGCCAGTGGTACTGGCGCAGCAAACCGCCCAGGCCGGCCAGCAGCACGGCCACCAGCAGCGCGAACGCACCCAGGGCCCGGCCGAAACCGCCCCGGCTGCCACGGCGCGTGCGGCGCGGCCGCATCCACGGCAGCAGGCCCAGCAGGGCCAGCAGGCCGGCGGCCAGCAACAACCAGTTCGAAAGCGACATCGCGCACTCCATTCGCCCAGGTCCTGCCGCGGACTATACTCGCCGCATGAAAACCGCCCGCTTAATATTGCTGTTGCTCAGCCTCGTCCTGGTCGCCGCCTGCGGCAACAAGGGTGACCTGGTCCGACCCGCGCCGACCGGGGCCGCCGCCGCGCCATGACCGGCGCCGCGACCCTGCGGTTCACCAAGATGCACGGGGCCGGCAACGATTTCGTCGTGCTCGACCTGCGCGGCGGCCGCCCGGCGCCGACCCCGGCCCTGGCCCGGGCATTGGGCAATCGCCACACGGGCGTGGGTTTCGACCAGCTGCTCACCATCGAAGACCCCGCACCGGCCGGGGCCCTGGCCCGCTACCGCATCTGGAACGCCGACGGTTCGGCCGCGCAGCAGTGCGGCAATGGCGCCCGCTGCGTCGCCGCCTGGCTGCAGCGCGACGGAGCGGCCAGTGAATCGTGCTTCGTGCTTGAAGCGCCGCCGGGCCCGGTCACGGTGCAGGCCCTTGGCGGTGGCCGCTACGCGCTGGCCCTGGGCGTGCCGCGTTTCGAACCCGCCGACCTGCCGTTCCGCGCGGAGGCGGCGCAGGAGACCTATCGGTTCACGCTTGGCGGGCAGGACGTTCCGTTCGGCATCGCCTCGATGGGCAACCCGCACGCGGTGATCGAAGTGCCCGACGTGGACGCGGCCGACGTCGCCGGTCTCGGCCCTGCGCTGCAGGCACGCGATGAATTCCCCGAAGGCGTGAACGTCGGTTTCGCCCAGGTGCTGGCGCCCGACCGCATTCGCCTGCGCGTGTTCGAACGCGGCGCCGGCGAAACCCTGGCCTGCGGCAGCGGCGCCTGCGCGGCCGTGGCGGTGCTGGCGCGGCGCGGGCGGATTGGCCGCCACGTGTTCGTCGAGCTGCCCGGCGGCACCCTTGAAATCACCTGGCCCGGCGACGACTCGCCGGTCACCATGGCCGGACCCACCGCCTTCGTGTTCGAAGGCGACTTCCTGCTGGAGCAAACCGAATGATCGATGAAAAGAACGAGCGCCTGGGCGCCCACGAAGTCGCCGCCTTCCTGCGCCGGCACCCGAAGTTCCTGGGCCAGTTCCCAGACCTCGCCGTGTCGCTGCTGGTGCCCAAGGAAGAAGGGCAGGCGGCGTCGCTGGCCAGCTACCAGCTGGACGTGCTGCGCGACAAGAACCGCGAGCTCACCCGCCGCCTGAACGAGCTGTTCGCCAACGCCCAGGAAAACGAGCGCCTGGCCGTACGCACCCACCAGCTTTCGCTGGCGCTGATGCGTGCCCGCGACAAGGCCGAAACCCTGCGCACCATGGTCGCGGTGCTGGGCGAGGACTTCCGCGGCGAAGACGTGCGCGTGGTGCTGTTCGAGGCCGTCGACGGCCTGCAGGCCGAGTGGCTGCAGGTGATCCCGGAGAAGGACGACGCGCTCAAACCCTTCCGCGATTTCCTGGCCAGCGGCGAACCGCTGACCGGCCGCCTCAACCAGGACAAGCTGGCCCTGCTGTTCGGCGACGACCAGGCCCGCGCCGCGTCCGCCGTGCTGCTGCCGCTGGAAGGCGTGGGCATGCTGGCCGTCGGCAGCTCCGACGCCAACCGGTTCTTTCCGGGCATGGGCACGCTGTTCCTACGCCTGATGGCCGAATCGCTGGTGACGGCGCTGGGCCGCCCGCCCGCCGACTGACATGGCCCCCGACGCGCCGCTGCAGCCCGGGATCGAAGCCTTCCTGGCCTGGCTCGCGGTCGAGCGGCGCATGTCGAAAAACACGCTCGACGCCTACCGGCGCGACCTGGCCGACTTGTCGGCCTGGATGCGCGACAACGGCATCACCTCCTGGGCCGGCCTGCGCCAGGAAGCGTTGCGCGGCTACGTGGCCGGCGCGCACCGGCGCGGGCTGTCGGGCAAGAGCTTGCAGCGCCGGCTTTCGGCGGTGCGCAGCCTCTACCGATTCCTCAACCGCGAACACGGCACCCAGCTCAATCCGGCGCTTGGCCTGCGTGCGCCGAAGTCGCCGCGCAAGCTGCCGCAGGTGCTCGACCCCGACGAAGCCTCGCGCCTGGTCGAAGTGTCCACCGACGGCCCGCTGGGCCTGCGCGACCGGGCGATGCTGGAACTGTTCTATTCCTCCGGCCTGCGCCTGTCCGAACTTTGCGGACTGCGCTGGGGCGGCCTGGACCTGGCCGATGGCCTGGTGACGGTGCTGGGCAAGGGTGGAAAAAGCCGGGTCGTGCCGGTCGGCAGCCACGCCCGCAAGGCGCTGGCCGAATGGAAAACGGCCTCGGCGCCGTCCTCACCCACGTCGCCGGTGTTCCCGGGCCGGCAGGG
>NZ_CAXBJS010000134.1:0-7273 GCF_963976025.1 uncultured Arenimonas sp. | reverse complement strand
AGCGCAACCATTCCCTCCTGATCAGGACGCCGTGCATTTGACACAGCGCTCCAGCTACCTGCCGTCTCTCCTCTCCCGGCGCAATGCTCCACCAAATCAGCTAACGGCATCCCTACGGCCCTCAGAGCCTGTTTCACGGCCTGTCTAGCTTTGGCTTGTCGATACGCGGCGCCATCCGACTGCTCTCCACCTCGCACCGCATCGAGATCGACGGCAGCGTCGCCGACGGCCCGCAGTCGGTGATCCTGCAACAGGTCGCCAACGGCGTCCCCATCCGCATGGCCGCCATCGACCTCCTCCTCGGCGCCGACTCCCGCTAAAACCGGGGTCAGAGTCGAATTTCCAAAATTCGACTCTGACCCCGGTTTTAGTCGGACAGGACGTTGCCGTTCTGGAATTGCCAGGTGCGGGTGATGTGCAGGACGTCCACGCGCTCGGTGGTTTCGGGCAGGGGCGGGAAGGGTTCGGCCAGGCGCACGATGCGCATCGCCGCCTGGTCCAGGATGCCCAGGCCCGACGAACTGTTGAGCAGCACGTTTTCGATGCTGCCGTCGCGGCGCACAGCCACCGTCATCACCAGCCGGCCCGAAAGCCCCCGGCTGCGCGCTTCTTCCGGGTAGTTGAGGTTGCCCACCCGTTCGACCCGGGCCACCCAGGCCCGCAGATAGGCCGCGTATTCGTATTCCTTCGTGCTGGCCGACACGAACTTGCGCTTCGGGCGCTTGGCCAGCAGCTGCTGCCGGCGCTCGATCTCGGCCGCCAGCCGGGCCATTTCCAGGCTCTGTTCCACCAGCTCCTGGCCCGTGGGCAGGGGTTCGGTCTCGGTTTCGCGCTGGTCCTCGGGCTGCGGCAGCACCTGGTCGCTGGGGCCCGTGGTGCTGAGCAGGCGCGGCACCGGCTCGGGCTCCGGCGGCGGCGCCTGGGCCACCAGCGGCTCCGGGGCCAGGCCCTCGTCGGGTTTGGGCACCGGGGCCAGCTGCTCCTCGCGCGGCCGTTCGGCCCGGTCGCTGTCGCCGCCGCCCTGGTTGTTGGCCTGGGCGATGAAGTCGGCGTCCTCGGGCGGGGTGTCGCTGCGGGTTTCGGTAAGGATCACGTCCAGCGTCGGCGCCACCGGCGCCGGCGGGTCCAGGGCGAAACCCACGCCCAGGATCAGCACGCCGAACAGGATGGCCGACAGCGCCAGGGTGGCGCCAAGCCGGTCTCCGGGGCCGGTGCCGGGCCGGGGCGTCATCTCAGGCCCGGGCGGCGGCCCGGCGGGCCTCGATGGCGTCGAACAGCAGGCCCGAGATGTTCAGGCCGAACTGGGCGTCGAGCTCCCGGATGCAGGTCGGGCTGGTGACGTTGACCTCGGTCAGGTAGTCGCCGATGACGTCCAGGCCCACGAAGATCATGCCCCGGCGCTTGAGCTCGGGCCCCACCTGGGCGGCGATCCAGCGGTCGCGGTCGGTCAGGGGCCGGCCCTCGCCCCGGCCGCCGGCGGCCAGGTTGCCTCGGAACTCGCTGCCCTGGGGGATGCGGGCCAGGCAGTAGGGCACCGGCTCGCCGTCCACCAGCAGGATGCGCTTGTCTCCGTCCTTGATTTCCGGGATGAAGCGCTGGGCCAGGGCCAGGTCGCGGCCGCCCTGGGTCAGGGTTTCCAGGATCACGTTCAGGTTCGGGTCGGCGGCCGAGGCCCGGAAGATCGAGCGCCCGCCCATGCCGTCCAGGGGCTTTAGCACCACCTGGTCGTGTTCGGTCACGAAAGCCTTCAGCACCGCCGGGTCCCGGGCCACGCGGGTGGGCGGGCAGCACTGCGGGAAGAGCAGGGCGCCCAGTTTTTCGTTCAGGTCGCGCAGTCCGGCCGGGTCGTTGACCACCAGCACGCCCGCGGCCTGGGCCAGGGACAGCACCAGGGTGTCGTGCAGGTAATTGCTGTCCACGGGTGGGTCGGTGCGCATCAGCACCACGTCCAGGGCCGCCAGGGGCCGCGAGGCGGCCTCGCCGAGGGTGAACCAGTCCGCCGGGTCCTCGCGGACCTCCAAGGGCGCCAGGCGCCCCATGGGGCGCTCTGCGTCGAGCCACAGGCCACCGGGCAGCACGTAGTGCAGCCGGTGCCCGCGGCGCTGGGCTTCGAGCAGCATCGCGAAGGTCGAATCCTTGCCGATCTTGATCTTGCCGATCGGGTCCATCACCACGGCCACGTCCAGGGACATCGGCGCCTGCATCATTGTCATCGGGGGGCTCCTAGACTAGCAGGACGACGGCGTGAACCACGTCGCATTCCGTGCCCGGCTTGACACATTCGGCGCTGGCTGGGATATAAGCTGTCATTCTGCGGGCTTCCCGGAGGCCCGTATTGCCAGGGACAGCATCGTTATGGGGAGTGAGATGGACGACAACAGCCTGGCCGGCTTGCGGGTCATGGTCATCGACGATTCAAAGACCATCCGGCGCACCGCCGAGACCCTGCTCAAGAAGGAGGGTTGCGACGTCGTGACGGCAACCGACGGCTTCGAGGCCCTGGCCAAGATCGCCGACCACCAGCCTCAGATCGTCTTCGTGGACATCATGATGCCGCGCCTGGACGGTTATCAGACCTGCGCGCTCATCAAGAACAACCAGATGTTCAAGCAGACGCCGGTGATCATGCTGTCCTCCAAGGACGGCCTGTTCGACAAGGCGCGCGGCCGCATCGTCGGCTCCGAGCAATACCTCACCAAGCCCTTCACCCGCGATGAGCTGCTTTCGGCCATCCGCACCTACGTCCCGGGTGGCTGAGGCGGCCATGGCCAAGAACTCCTCCAACCAGAACAAGCGCCCCGGACCCTTCGAGGTCCTGCTCGACTACGAAGAGCGCTCGCTGGCCCACGAGGCGGGTCGTCCCGAAATGATCGAGGCGCCGGGCCACTGGCGTGGCGTCGGCTTCCGGCTCGGCAAGCGCCGGCTGGTGTCGTCCTTCGACGAAGTGGTCGAAATCCTGCCGCTGCCGCCGGTCACCCCGGTGCCGGGCGCGCAGAACTGGATGATGGGCGTCGCCAACGTGCGCGGCAGCCTGCTGCCGGTCGTCGACCTGAAGATGTTCCTGGAAGGCGAGCGCACGGTCGTGCACGAAGGCCAGCGCGTGCTGGTGGTGCGCCAGGCCGGCGGCAACGTCGCGGTGACCATCGACGAACTTTTCGGCCAGCGCACCTTCAACGATTCGCACCGGGCCGAGTCGGCCGGCGACGTTGGCGGCCGCTACGGCCATTTTGTCGGCCAGGCCTACACGCTGGCCGACCAGACCTGGGGCGTGTTCAACATGTCGCTGCTGACGCGCACGCCCGAATTCCGCCAGGCCACCGCCTGACGCGGCCATACGAAACCAAGTAGTTCTTGCAGTCTTTCAAATCAGGGGATGAGGTTCAGTCATGAGCACTAACTCGCGCTCGATCACCGACAAGTTCACCAATTTCGGCATTCGATTCTGGACCTTCATCCTGATCATTTCGCTGGGCTTGTTCGGTGCCAACTTCATCTACTCCAGCTACCTGAACGATCAGGAGAACAACGCACGAGGCCTCACCGCCGACCTGCAGGTGCTCTCCCAGCAGCTGGCGAAGTACGCCCAGGAGGCCGTCGACGGTAACGCCGACGCCTTCGCCGAGTTCAAGGCCACCAAGGCCCGCGTCGACGAAATCGTCGCCGCGCTGCGCACCGGCTCCACCACCGAAGGCGTCCCGGGTTACGAAAACGACCCCAATGCCCGCGGCGTCGCCAGCGCGCTCGAGAAGGTGACCGAAACCTGGAACCCGATGTCCCAGGCAGCCGAGACCATCAACACCTCCGAAGAGCAGGTGCTCAACCTCGCCGACACCGCCAACCAGTTCATCTCGCGCGTGCCGCGACTGGCCTTCCAGCTCGACGAGGTGGTGCGATCGCTGTCCGACGCCAACGCCTCGGCCTCGCAGATCTCCATCGCCAACCGCCAGATCGTGCTCGCCGACCGCATGTCGCGCCGCGTGACGGAAATCGTCGCCGGCGGTGAAGGCACGGTGTCCGCGGCCGACGCGCTGTCGCGCGACGCCACGGTGTTCTCCTCGGTGCTCGACGGTTTCCGCGAGGGCAACCCCGAGGCCGGCTACCTGCGCATCACCACCCAGGCCGGCCGCGACAACCTGGCCATCGCCGAAGAGCTGTGGGCCGAAGCCCAGACCGACCTGGACATCATCCTGGGCGCCTCGGCCGACCTGGCCGAAGTGCAGGGCGCGGCGACCCAGATCTCGGAAGAATCCAACGTCCTGCTTGAAAACAGCCAGGCGCTGTTCTCCAGCTTCGACAGCATCAACTACCAGCGCGTCTTCCCGAACAACTACTTCGCCATCGGCGGCGCCATCGGCGTCATCATCGCGCTGATCGGCCTGCTGGCCACGATCTTCCGCGACGTCAACCGCCGCGCCGCGACCACGCAGGAACTCAACCAGCGCAACCAGGAAGCGATTCTGCGACTGCTTGACGAAATGGGCGCGCTGGCCGAAGGCGACCTTACCGTCAAGGCAACCGTCACCGAGGACATCACGGGCGCGATCGCCGACTCCATCAACTTCACCGTTGACGAGCTGCGACGACTGGTCGGTACGATCAACGAGACCGCCGTGCAGGTCGCCGCCTCGGCCCAGGAAACGCAGGCCACCGCCATGCACCTGGCCGAAGCCGCGGAACACCAGGCCCAGCAGATCACCAGCGCCTCGGCGCAGATCAACGAAATCGCATCGTCCATCGACGAGGTTTCGAAGAACTCCGCCGAATCGGCCGACGTGGCCCAGCGCTCCGTGCAGATCGCCGCCAAGGGCGCCGAAGTGGTGCGCCAGACGATCCAGGGCATGGACAACATCCGTGACCAGATCCAGGAAACCTCGAAGCGAATCAAGCGACTGGGTGAAAGCTCCCAGGAAATTGGTTCCATCGTTGAACTGATCAACGACATCTCCGAACAGACGAACATCCTGGCGCTTAACGCCGCCATCCAGGCGGCCTCCGCCGGTGAAGCGGGCCGAGGCTTCGCGGTCGTGGCCGACGAAGTGCAGCGACTCGCGGAACGCGCCTCGAACGCCACCAAGCGAATCGAGGCCCTGGTCCAGACGATTCAGTCCGATACCAATGAAGCGGTCAGCTCGATGGAACAGACGACCGCGGAAGTGGTCGCCGGTGCCCGACTGGCCGAGGACGCCGGCCTGGCCCTGGGCGAGATCGAAAAGGTCTCGAACGATCTCGCCGACCTCATCCAGAACATCTCCCAGGCGGCCCGCCAGCAGTCCACCGCGGCGACCAACATCACGGCCACCATGTCCGTGATTCAGGAGATCACCACCCAGACCTCGCAGGGCGCGAACCAGACGGCCGAGTCGATCGGCAACCTGGCGCAGCTGGCGGCGGACCTGCGTCGTTCGGTCGCCGACTTCAAGCTGCCGGGTTGATCACTCTCCCCGGCCCGCCCCTGGCCACACACCGGCACGGCCGTCCCCCCGGACGTCCCTGCCTAGACAGGACCTCGGCATGAGGCTGCACGAAAACATAGATTTCACCACGCTCACCTGGGTCAAGCCCGAGCTCGACGAAACGCTGCGCCAGGCGCGGCAGGCCCTTGAGGCCTACGTCGAAGAAGGCGAAGACCCGGGCCAGCTCAAGGCCTGCTCCTCGCTCCTGCACCAGGTGCAGGGCACCCTGCGCATGGTCGAACTCTACGGCGCCGCCATGGTGGCCGAAGAAATGGAGCAACTGGCCAAGGCGCTGCAGGAAGGCAAGGTTGCCGACCGCGACGTCGGCTACGCCGCGCTGATGCGCGGCATCGTGCAGCTGCCCGACTACCTTGAACGCCTGCAGTCGGGCCACCGCGACATTCCGATCGTGCTGCTGCCGCTGCTCAACGAACTGCGCGAACCGCGCGGCGAGAAGGGCCTTTCGGAGGCGGTGCTGTTCTCGCCCGACCTGTCGCGCCCGCTGCCGGTTTCCGCGGCCGGCCCGGCCGAACCCCTGGCCGAAGACGAACTGCGACGCCGCGCCGACGCCATGCGCGGCCTGTTCCAGTCGGCGCTGCTGCGTTGGCTCAAGGACGACAACAGCGCCAACACCATTCGCGACCTCACCGACGTCTGCGAACAGCTGGTGCCGATCACCGACGCCGAACACGCGCGCCGCCTGTTCTGGGTGGCCGCCGGCACGCTCGACGCCCTGGCCAAGGGTGCGTTCGAAGCCAGCAAGCCGCTCAAGCAGGCGCTGGCCAAGGTCGAACAGGAAATCAAGCGGCTGGCCGAAGGCGGCGACGCCGCTTTCCGCAGCGATCCGCCGCTGGAACTGACCCGGCAGCTGCTCTATTTCGTCGCCCATGCCCCCACCGAAGGTGGCCGCATCGGCGAAATCCGCGAAGTGTTCGGCCTGGGCCAGTACATGCCCAGCGAATCCGAGCTCGCGCACGCCCGCGGCAGCCTCAGCGGCCGCAACAAGGCGCTGCTGTCCACCGTTGCCGGCGCCATCAAGGAAGACCTGCTGCGGGTCAAGGACGCGCTCGACCTGCACCTGCGCACGCCGGGCGCCACGCCCGCCGACCTGGGCGAACAGGCCGAGGCCCTCGACCGCGTTGCCGACACCCTGGGCATGCTGGGCCTTGGCGTGCCGCGCCGCGTGGTGCAGGACCAGCGCACCGCCATGAACGCCATCGCCAGCGGTCAGCGCGAGGCCGACGAATCGGCCCTGCTCGACATCGCCGGCGCCCTGCTTTACGTCGAAGCTTCGCTCGACGACCAGGTCGCCCGCCTCGGCGAGTCCGATGCCTCGGACGAACAGGCCGCCACCGAACGCGCGCTGCCCGGCAGCGAAGCGCGGCAGGTGCTGGAAGTGCTGGTCAAGGAAGCGATCGCCAACTTCGCCCAGGCCCGCCAGTGTTTCGTCGCCTTCGTCGAAACCCACTGGGACCACGCCCAGTTGGCCGACGTGCCGCGCCTTATCGAAGAAGTCGCCGGCGCCCTGCGCATCCTGGAAATCCAGGACGCGCCGCAGTACCTGGCCGCCGTGCGCAAGTTCACCGAAAGCGAACTGCTGCGTCGCCGCCGCGTGCCCAACGGCCAGCAGATGGACCGCCTGGCCGACGCGCTGGCGAGCCTGGAGTATTACCTCGAAGCACTGCGCGACCGTCGTCCCAAGCGCGAACAGATCCTTGAAGTCGCGCGCCAGAACCTCGAGTCGCTGGGTTACTGGCCGCTGCCGGCCGAAGACCTGGCTTCGCCTGCATCGGTGGTGCCGACGGCGTCCGCCGAAGCGC
>NZ_CAXBJS010000133.1:0-7290 GCF_963976025.1 uncultured Arenimonas sp. | reverse complement strand
CCTAACACCTTGAGTTAAGCCGCGCCGAAGGCGTCGGCTTGAATGATTGGTTAGGTGGAAAATGCCTCATAGGTCCGTGGACCGCAAGATGGCAAGCATGGTCCAAGAAACCCAGGTGAGGTAGCCGATAACAAGGAGCCCGGCGGCTGAGATGGCCAGCTTTGAACTGGCCTGCCACGCGGATATCACCCACTTGCGGCGGACTAAACCTAGCAACACCCCGGCCCAACAGGCTGCGTACACGCCGAGCGCGAAAATAAGCACGCCGTCGTCCGCCCATGCGCTGTATTGGTCTGGGGCAAGTGGTGCCAGGGAAAAGAGCGCTACTGCGAGAACAACCAGTCCAGCCAGGAGGAAAAGTCCGGATGAGACAATTCGGGTAGCCACGGTCCACCTAACGCCTTGAGTTAAGCCGCGCCGAAGGCGTCGGCTTGAATGATTGGTTAGGCCGGAATCACTCGCCTTCGGGAGCGCGCGATCGGGCCGAGCGGATGTAGGTCAAATATATGGTCCTGGCCGCATTGACCGCAAAGAGCGCGATGACAAGCAAGAACGCGTCGAACAAAACAAATGGCTCACCGACGTAGCGGCGCAGGCCAATGGTTCCAGTCGCCGCTATGGCCATCCACCCCACAGTGAGAAGACTTATCCAGCCGGAGAGTCTGCCGATGCGGCTGGATTGAAAGCGATGGACTAAATGAACGAGTCGCGTTAGTGGCATTTGCCTTTCTCTTTCAAGCGCCCAGAACGTTTGTTGCGCGGCCTAACACCTTGAGTTAAGCCGCGCCGAAGGCGTCGGCTTGAATGATCAGTTAGGCGGCCAGCCTAGCACCCTGTTGGCACGCCCCATTTCGCGGACAGATTAATTGCTTTAGTTGTTCCTATTTTTCGATCAAGGCGAGAATGCCAGCACACCATTTCGACTTGTGCATCTTTGTCCCCGGACTCAGCTAAGCGCATGCTCCAGGCTACGTACTCGTCCATATTGCTGATGTCAGCGTAGTGGAGAGCAAGCCTGCGCATTGCTGTTACGTCGCCGGCATCGGCCAGTGAAATGTGTTCTGCAATGGCATGCTCTGGAAGCTCATTAAGCGGACAAACGCAGACCAACTGGGGAGGGGCATGACTAGCGGTGGTGCAGCCCGCGTTGACGGCAAGTAGGGCTGCAAGGAAGAGGCGTGCGTATTGGTTCATGGACGCCTAACACCTATTCGACCCCTTAAGCGGGGCGTTGCGGGTACGTTCCGACAGTTTGCAGGGCGGGTCAAGCGAGAATTCCTACCCTGAATCAACGCCTTGGCTGATGGGCGCGGTGCCGGTGCTGCGCCAGCATCGCTTGTTATGGAGCGAAGGCGACGACAGGTCGGTTATCGGAGCGCAAACGAGGATTCCGGCGGTCCTTCGATTGGCATGAACGACGCGGCGCCTGGCGAGCAAACCATGCGCGCTCCTCGCCTGTTGGACGAAGTTCGCCGCGTGATGCGGGTCAAGCATTACGCCATCCGCACCGAGCGGGCGTATGTGGACTGGATCAAGCGGTTCATCCAGGCGAACGGGCGCAGGCATCCGCGCGAGTTGGGTGGCCGCGAGGTCGAGGCCTTTCTGTCGCTGCTGGCGGTGCGCGGGCGGGTGGCGGCCAGTACCCAGAACCAGGCGCTGGCGGCATTGTTGTTCCTGTATCGGGAGGTGCTCAAGACCGAGCTGCCGTGGATGGAAAAGGTCGTGCGCGCCAAACGGCCCGAGCGGGTGCCGGTGGTGTTGTCGGTGGCGGAAGTCCGGGCGCTGCTGGCCGTGCTGGAAGGCCGGGCCTGGCTGCTGGCCAGCCTGCTCTACGGCAGCGGCATGCGCCTGATGGAAGTGCTGCGCTTGCGCATCAAGGACGTGGATTTTGCTCGCGGCGAAATCACGGTGCGCGAGGGCAAGGGCGCGCGCGACCGGCGCACGGTGCTGCCGGCTTCGCTGGTCGAGCCGCTGCAGCGCCAGGTCGAACGGGCGCGGGCGGTGCATGCCGCCGACCTGCGCGAAGGTTTCGGGCAGGCCTGGCTGCCCTTTGCCCTGTCGCGCAAGTACCCGAACGCGGGCCGCGAGCCGGGCTGGCAGTATCTGTTTCCGTCCGAGCGCCGCTCGGCCGATCCGCGCGACGGCGTGGTGCGGCGGCACCACCTCGACGACCAGGTCGTCGGCCGCGCGCTCAAGGGCGCGGCCCGTCGGGTGGGCCTGGTCAAACCGGTCAGCGCGCACACGTTGCGCCACAGTTTCGCCACGCACCTGCTCGAGGCCGGTTACGACATCCGCACGGTGCAGGAACTGCTGGGCCACAAGGATGTCGCCACCACGCAGATCTACACGCACGTACTGAACCGCGGTACCGGCGGCGTGCTCAGTCCGCTGGACCGGCGGTGAAGGGGGCTGGCGTCAGCGCGGCTTGGCCGGCAGCGGGAAAGGCGTCACCACCTTCTCGCCGGTGCTGGCGTCACGGATGCTCAGCAGGCCCTTGCGGTCCACCTCCTCCACGCGCACCACGCTTTGCATCGGCAGGTGCAGCACGCGGGTGTCGGCGAACTCGTCGCGCAGGCGTTCTTCGGTGGGGTCCACCACCACGCCTTCCTTGGCATCGAACACCAGGTCGGCGACTTCCGTGAAACCCCACAGCGAACTGGCCGACACACGACGCGCGTACAGCTCGTACACCTTGCCGGCGTTGAGGAAGGTCACCTTGTAAAGAATGCGCGTGCTCATGAAGGCGATTATATTCCCGCGCCTACTGGCCGCGTGAACGGCGCGCCAGCATGGGTTTCAGGGCCAGCGCATAGATCAGCCCCACCACGAAGCCGGCCAGGTGCGCCCACCAGGCCACGGCGCCGAAGCTGGGGCCGGCGAAGGTGAAGATCAGCTGCAGCGTCGCCCACAGGCCGATCAGCAAGGCCGCCGGCACCTTGATGAACTCCAGCCACAGGCCCAGCGGCACCACCACGCCCAGGCGCGCGCGCGGGAACAGGGCAAGGTAGGCGCCGATCACCGCCGACACGCCGCCGCTGGCGCCGATGATCGCGCGCGCCGGCGTGCCCATCAGCACCGCGGCGGCCAGGTTGGCCAGGGCGCCGCCGGCCAGGAACAGCAGCAGGAAGCGCCAGGGACCCATGGTGCGTTCCGAGGGCAGGCCGAAGATCAGCAGGAACAACAAGTTGCCGACCAGGTGCACGGGCCCGGCGTGGATGAACAATGCCGTGAGCAGGGTCAGCAGGCGCACGTCGCGCATCGCCGCGCGCCATTCGGTGACGCTGCCCGACAGCGTGCCCCAGCGCAGCAGCGTGGCGCGCCAGGCGGCGTCGTCGGGCAGCAGGAAGATCCAGATGTAGGCGCCGACCATCAGCAGCGCCAGCAGCGGCGTCGCCCAGCGCCAGCGCGTCCTTCGGCGGGTGGGCAGGTCGACGAACACGGATCAGGGCCTCGGCAGCAGCACGTCGCGGCCGCGCAGGGAAAGCACCAGGCCGTCGCGGCGGATCTCCTGGATCACCACGCCATCGGCCGGGTTGGCGCCTTCGCCGTGGCGGCGGCCGTCGAGGATGACAAAACGCTGCGACGGTTCGTCGGCGTAGACGTGCATGGTGATCTTCAGCGGCGGCAGGGCGTTGCGCTCGCTGGCGGGAAGGTCGGTGAGGCGGGGCAGGATGTTGGTGGGTGCGGGAAGTTCGGTGATGGTGGGAGCTTGCGTCGGGGTCTGCACGGGAACGGGCCTTGGCGCAGGAACCGGCGCCGGCGCCGGCACGCGCGCGACATCAGGCCTCGCTGCCTCGCGCGCGGGGGCGGCTTGGGGAGGGGGCAACGCAACCGTCGGCGCAACCATGCTCGCCCCCGGCTCGCCCTCACCCCGGTCCTCTCCCGCGGGCGGGAGAGGGGGAACAGCCGTCGGGGCCGCAACTTGCGTCTGCGCAGGCACCGCGGCCTCCCGGGACCATTACCGCCACACGAACACGCCAACCACCACGACGAGCAACACGCCCGCCACATACGCCCAGCCCGGCGTCGCACGCCGCGACCGCACCGGCACCACGGCCTGTTCGACGAACAGCCCCGGGGCCTTGCCGCGCTGGCGCTCGGCTTCGGACTTCTTCAGGGCTTCCAGGATCAGCGACATCAGTCCAGCACCCGGCGCAGGCGCGGGCCCTCGTTTTCGCGGGCAGCCAGGGCCATAAGGGTTTCCGGGCCGATCACGCCGTCGGGCACCAGGCCGTTGGCGTCCTGAAGCCGGCGCACGGCATCAATGCTGTGGGCATCGAGCACCGCCGGGCCGGCTTCGGCCGATTGCAGGCCGGCGCGGTCGCGCAGGCGGTCGTGGATCCAGTCCACCGCGGGTCCGCTGTCGCCAGCCACGGGGGCAGGCCACAGGAAATCCGGGCCGCGCCACAGCGTGGCGTACTCGCCGTCCCAGGCGCGTTCCAGCGCCAGCCGGTCGGTGTCGAAGCGGCCGCCGCCCAGCCACAGGCGCACCCGCAGCGCATCGGCGCCCAGCAGCAGGGCCCAGGCTTCTTCGCCATTGGCGCGCAGGCGCAGCAGCGAAGGCCGGCCCAGCGCCGCCAGCTTGTCCAGGCCGGCGCGGCCGCGCAGGCAGTAAAGCCCCGGCGCCAGCACCGGCGGGCAGGCCTGGGCGCGGTCGACGGTGGTTTCGTTAGCGCGCACCGTCCACAGGCCCAGCAGTTGGCCCCAGGCGGGCTGTGCCGGCGCACCCGCCAGGCGGATGCGGTCGCCCAGCTGCGCGCCGGGAAGGTAAGGCACCACCGCCACGGCAACCGGCGCGGGTTCGGCCTGGGTTTGTGAGTCGGGTTCGGGCTCGGGCGGCAGTGGGGCGGGTTCGCGCATGGCCAGCGCGATCACCAGCAGCGCCAGCACGGCGGCCACGCCCCAGGCCAGGGTCGGGCGCGGCAGTTTCGAAAGCCGCGGCGCCATGGCTTCACGGGCGGCGCGGTCCACCCAGCTTTCGCCGACCTGGGTTTCGTCGTGGGCATAACCGGCCAGCAGCGCGCGCTCGGCGATGATGTTCACCAGCCGCGGCACGCCGCCGGCATGGTGGTGGATGCGTTTCACCGCCAGCTTGGTGAATGGGAAACGCGTGCCCCCAGCCACCGAAAACCGGTGCCGCAGGTAGGCCTCGGTTTCGGCGCCGTCCATCGGCGTCAGGTGGAAACGCGCGGTCACGCGCTGGGCCAGCTGGCGAAGGTCGGGGCGCGCCAGCATGTCGCGCAGTTCCGGCTGGCCCAGCAGCAGGATCTGCAGCAGCTTCTGCGTGGGCGTTTCCAGGTTGGTCAGCAGGCGCACCTGCTCCAGTGCTTCGGGGCTTAGGTTCTGCGCCTCGTCGATGATCAGCACCACGCGCAGGCCCTGGGCGTAGGCGTCGAGCAGGAAGTGGTTCAGCGCATCCACCAGGCCCTTGAGGCTGCCGCGGCGGCCGGCGACGTCGATGCGCAGTTCTTCGCAGATCGTTTCCAGCAGCTCCACCGGGTCCAGGCGCGGGTTCAGCACCAGGGCCACGCGCACGTTTTCAGGCAGCTGTTCCAGCAGCAGCCGGCACAGCGTGGTCTTGCCCGTGCCTACTTCGCCGGTGAGCTGCACGAAGCCGCCGCCGCCGCCCTGGCCGATGCCGAAAAGCAGGTGCGCGAGCGCGTCCCGGTGGCGCTCGCTCAGATAAACGAAGCGCGGGTCGGGCGTGATCGAGTACGGCGGCTCGTCCAGGCCGTAGTGCTCGAGATACATGCGAGGTCCGGGCGAAAGGGGCAACCAGCATGCCACGGCGGCCACGCGCGCAGGAACCGCCGCCTTCCTGCCCACGGCGGGCGGCTTTCCACGCGGCCGGCCCGCGTCTTGCCTACCGGCGTGCCGGTGTTGTGCCGATTCGCGGTGAAGTCGCCGGGCGGACGCTGTCCCTGCGCCATTCCGGCGCACAAGGAGACCCCCGATGATCCTGACCCGCTGTTTCGCCATCGCCGCCCTCTGGGCCGCCGCCACCGTTGCCTGGGCAGGTCCCGGCGACGAGGACGAGTCCGTTGAACGCCCGCCCGGCCCCGCCTTGCTCACCATCACCTCGGCCGTGCCCGAAGCCACTGCCTTTCCCGACGACGGCAGCACCCACCTGGTCTGGGAAGACAGCGCCGGCCGCCGCAGCAAGGCCGAAATCCTGGTCGACGGCAGCATCCGCCTGTTCCTGCCGGGCGAACCGGTGCGCCACTACGGCCCGCGTCCGCGCCTGCTGACGCCGGCCGAGCAAGCCAGCGTCGACCAGGTGCTGGACTTCTACTACGCCAACGGCATCTACCTGGAAAACCGCCGCACGCGCCGCCCCAGCGATCCGCCGCGGCGCCCGATGATGCGCGGCGGCGGTGGCATCGGCCCGCTGATCGTCTGGATGATCGCCGACGCCTGCATGACTGCCGAGAAGGGCCGCCAGAACGCCTGCATGGAGGAATGCGCCTCCATCGGCATGAGCGCGCACTACCGCAGCGGCATCTGCGGCGCCGGCTCCACCTGCGCCTGCGTGTACATCGTTGAACGCCAGCCCGATCCGAGCTGAGGGCCACAAACAAGAAGGCCCTCCATTTGGAGGGCCTTCGCCGTCGCTGTTGTAGGAGCGCCTTCAGGCGCGAAGCGGTTCTTTGCCGGAGGCAAAGTCAAAAGATTCGCGCCTGAAGGCGCTCCTACAGTGGTGGCTCAGTCGTCGAGGGTCAGCAGCGAGGCATTGCCACCCGCCGCCGTGGTGTTCACGGTCAGCACGCGCTCGGTGGCGAAACGCAGCAGGTAGTGCGGGCCGCCGGCCTTGGGGCCGGTGCCGGACAGGCCTTCGCCGCCGAAGGGCTGCACGCCGACCACGGCGCCCACCTGGTTGCGGTTGACGTAGCAGTTGCCCACCCGCACCGTGCTGGCGATCTTTTCCACCGTCGCGTCGATGCGCGAATGGATGCCCAGGGTCAGGCCGTAGCCGGTGGCGTTGATGTCGGCCATCACCTGGTCGAGCTCGCTGGCCTCGTAGCGCAGCACGTGCAGCACCGGGCCGAAGACTTCGCGCTCCAGCTGGGAAAGGCTCTTGAGCTCATACGCACGCGGCGCGAAGAAGCAGCCGTTGGCGGTGTCTTCCGGCAGCTTCACCTGGTTGATCAGCTTCGCCTCGCGGTCCATGCGCTCGGCGTGCGCTTCCAGGACCTTGCGCGCGTCCTCGTCGATCACCGGGCCCACGTCGGTGCTCAGCAGCGCCGGGTTGCCCACGCGCAGTTCGTCCATCGCGCCCGACAGCATGGTGAT
>NZ_CAXBJS010000132.1:0-7312 GCF_963976025.1 uncultured Arenimonas sp. | reverse complement strand
CCGCCGGCGGTGTCGGCGGGGCCGGCCGGCGCGGTGGCTTCGCCGCTTTCCTGGGAGGGGCTGCAGGCAGCCAGCAGCAGGGCGGAGGCCATCAGGCCCAGGCGCAGGGAAAGGCTGGACTTGTTCGACATGCTCGACTCCGGGCGAAGCGGGGACCTCATGGTCGTTGCCGGCCCGGTGGCTGTCAACGCGCCTCGCAGGCGCCGGCAGGAGCTCAGCCGGGGCCGGCCCAGTCGCTGGCCAGCAGGCCCATCAGCACGCTGTCCTGGGTCTCACCGGCCACCCGCCAGCGCTGCCGCAGGTAACCCTCGCGGCGGAAGCCCAGGGCTTCGAGGGTATTGAGCGAGCCCTGGTTGCGCGGGTCGACGTCGGCTTCGATCCGGCGCAGGCCCAGGCTGGAAAAGGCATGGTCGAGCAGCACCGTCAGCGCCTCGCGGGCGTAGCGGCGGCCCCAGTGTTCGCGCGCCAGGGCAAAACCCAGTTCGGCCCGTCCCTGGGCATGGTCGATGGCGTACAGGGTGGTGGTGCCGATCAGCTGGTCGTCGCCGCGCAGGGCGATGCCCCACTGGAACAGGTCGCCCTGTTCGAAGCCACGATGGATCGATTCAAGGTAGATCGCCGCCTCGTCCCGGTGTGGCCAGGCGACGTGGCTCCAGTAGCGCATCACCTCGGGGTCGGAAAACACGGAATACAGCCCGTCGAGGTCGCGGGCCTCGATCCAGCGAAGCTGCAGGCGCGGCGCAACCAGTGTCGGCAGCCGGTCCGGGGCGGACGGGGCGGGACCGGGCGCGGGGCGTCGTCGGGCGGTGGGCATATCGTGCAAAGCCATCGTCGGGGGGGCGATATCGTCGTCGGGCTACCGGTTAGAACGCGTGACGGGGGTGAATCCGGACGTCCTCGCTTACGGGAAACCCAGCGTTGCGGCGCCGGCACCTCGTGCCGGCCGCCGGCAGCCCCCATAGTTGCACCATCGCTTCGCCACGAGGCCCCGCCTGGAGTCGCCATGAGCCTGTCCATCCGTCCCGTCCTGCGCACCCTGCGCGGCCAGCCTGCGTCCGATGGCGCCGGCGTCAAGCTCACCCGCGTGATCGGCAGCCCGCAGCTGCCCGATCTCGACCCGTTCCTGATGCTCGACGAGTTCGGCACCGACCGGCCCGAAGACTACCTGGCGGGTTTTCCCGAACACCCTCACCGCGGCTTCGAAACCGTCACCTACATGCTCGACGGCCGCATGCGCCACCGCGACAACCACGGCAACGAGGGCGTGCTGGTGCCCGGCAGCGTGCAGTGGATGACCGCCGGCCGCGGCATCGTGCATTCGGAAATGCCCGAGCAGGAAGAAGGCCGCATGCGCGGTTTCCAGCTGTGGGTGAACCTGCCGGCGCGCGAGAAGATGACCGCCCCGAAGTACCAGGAATATGGCCCGGAACGTTTCCCGGAGGTGGACGCCGCGCCGGGCGTGCGCGCGAAGGTGATCGCCGGCGAAGTGGCCAGCGTGCGCGGCCCGATCGAACAGCCGGCGACCCGTCCGACCTACCTGGACCTGCGCCTGGGCGCCGGTGACCGATACCAGCACGCGCTGCCCGCGGGCCACACCGCTTTTGCCTATGTCTACGAGGGCAGCGCCCGCGTCGGCGACGGCCAGGGTGCGGCTACCGTGCAGGCGCGCGAGCTGGCGGTGCTGGGCGAAGGCGAGGCGGTGGCGCTGGAGGGCCGCGAGGCCGACACGCGGCTGATCCTGGTCGCCGGCCAGCCGCTGCGCGAACCGGTGGCGCGTTATGGCCCCTTCGTCATGAACACCCAGGCCGAGCTGCGCCAGGCCTTCGAGGACTACCAGGCCGGCCGCTTCTGAGCTTCAGCGTTCGGGCAGTTCGATGCGCTCGGTTTCGCCGGGCACCTGGCCCAGGCGGTCCTCGCGCCAGGCCTGTTTGGCCTGTTCGATGCGTTCGCGCGAGCTGGACACGAAGTTCCACCAGACGTGGCGGCGGCCGTCGAGCGGGTCGCCGCCGAGCAGCATCACCCGCGCGTCGCAGCCGGCCTTGAGCAGCGGTTCGCTGTCGGGGTCGAGCACGACCAGGTGTTCGAGCGGCACGGGTTCGCCGTCGAGCGTGAGCTCGCCTTCCACGGCGTAGATCGCCCGCTCGGCGTGATCGGCCGGCAGCACCAGCGCGGCGTCGGCGGCCAGGTCGATGGCCACGTACAGCGTGCGTGCCAGCACCTGCACCGGCGAGGTTTCGCCGAACGCATCGCCGGCAACGACGCGCATCCGGACGCCGGGCAGCTCGACCACCGGCAGGGTGGCGGCGGGGTGGTGGGCGAAGGCCGGTGCGGTTTCTTCGTGCCCGCGCGGCAGCGCCACCCAGGTCTGCAGGCCGTGCATGCGATGTTTTTGCCCGCGCAGGCGGTCGGGCGTGCGCTCGGAGTGCACGATGCCGCGGCCGGCGGTCATCCAGTTGACGTCGCCGGGCCGGATTTCCTGGGCCGATCGGAGGCTGTCGCGATGCATGATCGCGCCTTCCCACAGGTAGGTGACCGTGGCCAGGCCGATGTACGGATGCGGGCGCACGTCGAGCGGCGTGTCCGGTCCCAGTTCGGCCGGGCCGATGTGGTCGAAGAAAACGAAGGGGCCGACGCTGCGGCAGCTGGCGTGCGGGATCAGGCGCTTGACCGTGAAGCCGCCGCCGAGGTCGTGCACGCGCGGGGGAACGAGCAGGGGCATGACGGGCTCCTCAGTAGCGGCTGGTGATCACCCGGGCGCCGCCGTCGGTGTCGAGCAGCACCAGCGTGTAACGATCGTATTCGGTTTCGGGCATGGCTTCGGCGGCCTGGCCGGACAGGGCCTGGACAATGCCGGGCACGGTATTGCTGTGGCCGACCACCAGCACCGTGCTGCCGGGCGGCATGGCGCGCAGGTCGGCGGCCAGGTCGGTCGCGTAGCTGGCGGCGTTGCCGGCGTTGATCTCGCGCACTTCGACGTCGATGCCCGCGGCCGCGGCCGCTGGTTCCGCAGTCTGGCGGGTGCGCCGGAACTGGGTGGCGATGGCCCGGTCCAGGCCTGCGCCCGCGAGCGTCGTCGCCAGGGCCTGTGCGCGCACTTCGCCGTCACCGGCCAGCGAGGGATCGAGTTTGTCGTCGTCGTCCTTCTCGGCGTGTCGCACCACGACCACGACGATGCCCTCGTGGGCGGGCAGGGCGGCGGGCGAAGCGAGCGAAAGCGAGAGCAGCAGCGTCAGCAGCGACATGGCCGGTTCCTCAGGGGCGACGGGCCAAGTCTAGCCGCCCCGGCGCGGGGCGGCAGTACCGGGGCTCAGCCGTGAACCAGCAGGGCCAGCAGCCCGCGCGCGGTGCGCAGGCGGGATCCGGCGTCGGGCAGTTCCATGCGGATGCGCAGCTTGTCCGGTCCGTCCATCGAATACACCTTGGGCTGGGACTGGATCAGGCGGATCACCGACATCGGGTCGATGTTGGGCTGGGGCAGGAAGTGGCAGCGGCCGCCGGTGGGCCCCAGTTCAAGCTTGCGGATGCCCAGCGGCGTGGCGTCGAGCTTGAGTTCGGCGATGGCGAAGAGCTGCTTGGCCGGGTCGGGCAGCAGGCCGAAGCGGTCGACCATTTCCACCTGCAGTTCCTTCAGGGCGTCGGTGTTGCGCGCCGAGGCGATGCGCTTGTACAGCGTCAGGCGGGCATGCACGTCGGGCAGGTAGTCTTCCGGAATAAGCGCAGGCACGTGCAGTTCGACGTCGGCGCCGTGGCGCTGGGCCGGGTCGAGTTCGGGCAGCTTGCCGGACTTGATGGATTTGACCGCGCGCTCAAGCAGTTCGGTGTACAGCGAGAAGCCGATCTCGGCCATCTGGCCGCTCTGGTCTTCACCCAGCAGTTCGCCGGCGCCGCGGATTTCCAGGTCGTGCGTGGCCAGGGTGAAACCGGCGCCCAGTTCCTCGAGCGAGGCCAGGGCTTCCAGGCGCTTGCCGGCGTCGGAGGTCAGCGACTTCTTGTCCGGCACCACCAGGTAGGCGTAGGCGCGGTGGTGGCTGCGGCCGACGCGGCCGCGCAGCTGGTGCAGCTGGGCCAGGCCGAAGCGGTCGGCGCGGTTGATGATGATGGTGTTGGCGCTGGGGATGTCGATGCCCGATTCGATGATGGTCGTGCACACCAGCACGTTGAAGCGCTGGCGGTGGAAGTCGAGCATCACCTGCTCGAGTTCGCGTTCGGGCATCTGGCCGTGGGCCACGCGAACGCGCGCTGCCGGCACCAGCTCGGCCAGGTCGCGCGCCATCTTCTCGATGCTGTCGACTTCGTTGTGCAGGAAGTAGATCTGGCCGCCGCGCGCCAGCTCGCGCTGGAAGGCTTCGCGCAGCAGGTTGGCGTCCCAGGGCGTGATCACCGTCTGCACCGCCAGGCGGTGCGCCGGCGGCGTGGCGATGATGCTCAGCTCGCGCAGGCCGCTCATGGCCATGTTCAGGGTGCGCGGGATCGGCGTGGCGGTAAGCGTGAGCAGGTGCACCTCGGCGCGCAGCGCCTTCAGGGCTTCCTTCTGGCGCACGCCGAAACGCTGTTCTTCGTCGACGATCACCAGGCCCAGGTCCTGGAACTTCACGTCCGGCTGCAGCAGGCGGTGGGTGCCGACGATCACGTCGATCTTGCCTTCGGCCAGCAGGGCCAGCGCCGCCTTGATTTCCTTGGCCGACTTGAAGCGGCTCAGCACCTCGACCCGGATCGGCCAGTCGGCATAGCGGTCGCGGAAATTGCGGTAGTGCTGTTCGGCCAGCAGCGTGGTCGGCACCAGCACGGCCACCTGCTTGCCGGCGACGGCGGCGACGAAGGCGGCGCGCACGGCGACCTCGGTCTTGCCAAAACCGACGTCGCCGCAGACGACGCGGTCCATCGGCTGGGTCTGCCCCAGGTCGGCGACCACGGCGTCAATGGCCGCCAGCTGGTCGGGCGTTTCCTCGAAGGGGAAGGTGGCCGCGAAGGGTTCGTACATGGCGCGGTCCAGCGGCAGCGCCAGGCCCTTGCGGGCGTGCCGGCGGGCCTGGATCTCCAGCAGCTCGGCGGCGACGTCGCGCACCTTTTCGGCCGCCTTGCGCTTGGCCTTTTCCCAGGCTTCGCCGCCGAGCGAATGCAGCGGCGCGTGCTCGGGCGAGGCGCCCGAGTAGCGGCTGACCAGCTGCAGCTGCGAGACCGGTACGTAGAGCTTGTCGCCCTTGGCGTATTCGATCTGCAGGAATTCGCTGGTGACGCCGCCGGTGTCGAGCGTCACCAGGCCCTGGTAGCGGCCGACGCCGTGGTCTTCGTGCACGATCGGCGAGCCGACCTGGATTTCGCTCAGGTCGCGCAGCACCGCGTCCGGGTCGCGCACGGCCTTGCGGCGGCGGCGCGACTGTTCGGCGCGCTCCGGGAACAGCTGGCGTTCGGTCAGCACCGCCAGCGCCGGTGTGCTCAGCGCAAAACCATCCTCGAGCGCCGCCGCGGTGATGGCGAACGGCTGGTCACCGGCCAGGAAGGCGGCCCAGTCCGCGACCACGGCCGGGCGCAGGTCGGCCGAGGCCAGCAGTTCGAGCAGGGCTTCGCGGCGGCCGGCGGAATCGGCGGCCAGCAGCACGCGCCCCGGATAGGCGCGCAGGAATCCCAGCAGCGCGCTGCCCGGTTCGCCGCCCTTCTGGCTCCAGGGCAGCACGGGCGCGGGCTGTTCCGGCAGCGCGATGGCCTTGGCGGCTTGGGCATGGCCGGGGTCGAGCACGTCGATGCGGCTGGCCTTGTTCCAGCGGGCGCGCAGTTCTTCGGGCGACAGGTAGAGCTCGCCCGGCGGCAGGATCGGCCGTTCCAGGTCGTGCCGGCGCTGTTCCCAGCGATCGCCGGTCTGCGCCCAGAACGCTTCGGCGGCCTCGACGACGCCGTTGCCCAGCACCAGCAGGGTGTCATCGCCCAGGTGGTCGAACAGGCTGGCGGTCTGCTCGAAGAACAGCGGCAGGTAATACTCGATGCCGGCCGGCGTGCCGCCTTCCTTCAGGTCCTGGTAAAGCGGGCAGCGGCGCGGGTCGAAGTCGAAACGTTCGCTCAGGCGTTCGCGCACGCGTTTGGTGCTGGCCTCGTCGAGCGGGAATTCGCGCGCCGGCAGCAGGCGCACGCTGTCCACCGGGTGGTCGGAGCGCTGGGTTTCAGGATCGAAGCTGCGCAGCGAGTCGATTTCATCGTCGAACAGTTCGATGCGGTAGGGCCGGTCGGCGCCCATCGGATAGAGGTCGAGCAGGGCGCCGCGCACGGCGAAATCGCCCGGGTCGAGCACCTGCGGCACGTTGCGGTAGCCGGCGGCCTCGAGCCGGCGTTTTTCCGCGTCCATGTCCAGGCGCTGGCCCTTGTGCAGGTCGAGCGTATTGCCGGCGATCCAGCTCGGCGGTGCCAGCCGCTGCATCAGCGAGGCCACCGGTACCACCAGCACGCCCTTGCGCGTCGTGGGCAGGCGATAGAGCGCGGCCACGCGCTGGGACACGATGTCCGGGTGCGGGCTGAACAGGTCGTAGGGCAGGGTTTCCCAGTCCGCGAAATGCAGCACCGGCAGCGCGTGTGCGCCTTCTCCGGCGAACACGCGCAGGTCGTGCTCCAGGGCCTGGGCGCTGTGGCTGTCGCGGGTGATCGCCAGCACCAGGCCATCGTGCTGGCGGGCGGCTTCGGCCAGGGCCAGGGCCTGCAGGCTGGCGCTGGTGGGGGCGCGCCAAAGGGCGCGCTGCTGGCCGGCCCGGGGGCGGGGCGCGCTGAGGAGGGAGTCGTGGGTCATCAGACCCGGGATTTTACCGGAGGTCGAGCGTCACGCGGACCTGGCCACCTGAACCCGGGATGTGTTCACGCCGGAAACCCACGGCCTGGGCCAGCGCCAGCATCGCGGCATTGTCCTCGAGCACGTCGCCCCAGAGCCGCTTGAGGCCATGGACCTGGGCCCATTCGACGATGCGCTTCATCAGCAGCTTGCCCAGGCCCTGGCCGGCCACGAAGCGCGAAACCAGGATGGCGAATTCGGCGCTTTCGGTGCCCGGGTCGAGGTCGACGCGGGCGACCGCGCCCACCAGGGCCTCGCCCGGCGGCAGCGGTTCGGCGGCCACCACCACGTAGGACCGTCCGGGTTCGGGCCCCACCAGTTGGGCCAGGTAAACCGGCGCCAGGGCTTTCACCGGGTGCAGGTAGCGCCGGCGGACTTCGTCTTCGCTGAGCAGATCGAAGGCGCCGGCAATCGGCCCGGCATCGGCGGGGTGCACCGGCCGCAGCCAAAGTTCCCGGCCGTCGGACAGCCGCACGGCTTCGCAGCGCCCGGGGTCGGGCG
>NZ_CAXBJS010000131.1:0-7421 GCF_963976025.1 uncultured Arenimonas sp. | reverse complement strand
GAGGACGGCGAGATCGATGCCGGCAATCCCGATCTCGATCCCTACGAGTCGTCCAACCTGGACTTCTCGGCCGAACACTACCTGGGCACTACCGGCGTGTTCTCGGTGGGCGTGTTCCACAAGAACATCGACGGTTACATCGCCGAGGTGACCACCAATGCCGACCCGGACTTCCCCGGTTTCGAGGTCACCCGGCCGGTCAATGGCGACGAAGCCACCGTCTTCGGCGTCGAACTGAACTGGCAGCAGTCGCTCGACCAGCTGCCGGGTGCCTGGAGCGGCCTGCTGTTCGGCGTCGGCGCCACTTACCTCGACACCGAGTTCAGCCTGCCCCAGCGCCCGGGCGAAACCTTCTCCCTGCCGCGGGCCTCCGAGAACATCTACAGCGCCTACCTGGGCTACGAGCAGGGCGGCCTGAGCGCGCGCCTGAGCCTGGCCAACCGCAGCGAATACCTGGACTCGATCGGCGACAGCCCGGACTACGACATCTACGTGGCTGAAAACACCCAGCTCGACCTGAGCCTGAGCTACGACTTCAGCCGGAACTGGAGCGTCTACTTCGAGGCCTCCAACCTGCTCGACGAGCCGCTGGAGCTCTACCAGGGCAATGCTTCGCGCACCCTGCAGCTGGAAGAGTACGGCCGCAGCTACGCGCTCGGCCTGCGGGTAAATCTGTAAGCAGGGCAACGACTTGGCGGCGGCCGCGGGCAGCGCGGCCGGCCGCCCGGGGCGGCGTTTTCATTGACTTGGGACCGCCCGGCCAGTAGCGTTTCCAAGTCCGCACGGCCTGTCGGCGGCCCCACTAAAGATAAAAGGGGTTAAGACGGCGTCGTGCGTCCTTGTTTATAGGGGTTTGAAACGATGCGACTGGTACTTCTCGGCGCGCCCGGCTCGGGCAAGGGCACGCAGGCTTCGCGCCTGCGTGAACACCTGCAGGTGCCGCACGTCTCCACCGGCGACCTGCTGCGCGCCGCGGTCAAGGCGGGTACTCCGCTGGGCCTGCAGGCCAAGGCAGTGATGGAGTCCGGGGCCCTGGTTTCCGACGAGATCGTGCTTGGCATGCTCGAAGAGCGCCTGACCGCCGGCGACACCGGCAACGGTTTCATCCTCGACGGTTACCCGCGCAACCTGGTCCAGGCCAATGCCCTGGATGCGCTTCTGCTCAAGCTCAAGCAGCCGGTGGACATCGCCGTGCAGCTGGACGTGGACGCCGAGCTGCTGGTCGAACGCATCGCCGGCCGCGCCCAGGTCGAAGGCCGCGCCGACGACACCCCGGAAGCCGTGCGCAACCGCTTGAAGATCTACAACGAAGCCACCGCGCCGGTCGTGGATTTCTACCGCACCACCGGCCGCCTGGCCTGCGTCAACGGCGTTGGCAGCGTGGACGAGGTGTTCCAGCGCATCCTGGAGACCCTGGCGCCCACGCCCGACGTCGGCTGACCGCGGCGCCGCCGTGAAACTGCACATCCTCGGCATCTGCGGCACCTTCATGGGTGGCGTGGCGGCGCTGGCGCGCGAACTCGGCCACGCCGTCGACGGCAGCGACCAGAACGTCTACCCGCCCATGTCCACCCAGCTCGAAGAGCTGGGCATCCGGCTGTCGAAGGGCTACGAGCCCGGCAACATCGCCGCCGACACCGACGAAGTGGTGGTGGGCAACGCGCTGTCGCGCGGCAATGAATCGGTTGAACACGTGCTCGACGCCGGCCTTCGCTACATTTCGGGCGCGCAGTGGCTGAGCGAGCGCGTACTGCCCGGTCGCGAAACCCTGGCGGTCGCCGGCACCCACGGCAAGACCACCACCACGTCCATCCTGGCCTGGCTGCTTGAAGCCGCCGGCCGCGACCCGGGTTTCCTGGTCGGCGGCGTGCCGGAAAATTTCGGCGTCTCCGCGCGCCTGGGCAGCGGCCGCGAGTTCGTGGTCGAAGCCGACGAATACGACACCGCCTTCTTCGACAAGCGCAGCAAGTTCGTGCACTACCGGCCGGCGGTGGCGATCCTCAACAATCTCGAGTTCGACCACGCCGACATCTTCCCGGACCTGGCCGCGATCCAGCGCCAGTTCCACCACCTGGTGCGCACCGTGCCGCGCCGTGGCCGGCTGATCGTCAACGGCGAAGAAGCCGCGCTGGCAGAAGTGCTGGCCATGGGCTGCTGGACGCCGGTGGAAACCTTCGGCATGGACGGCGACTTCGACTGGACCGCGCGCCTGCACGCCGCCGATGGCACCCGTTTCGACGTGCTGCACCGTGGCGCCGTCGTGGGCACGGTGGCGTGGTCGCTGGTCGGCCGGCACAACGTGATGAACGGCCTGGCCGCCATCGCCGCGGCAAATGCGGTGGGCGCCGACCTGGGCAAGGCCATCCCGGCGCTGCGTGACTTCGTGTCGGTCAAGCGCCGGCTGGAAGTGCTGGGCGAACGCGGCGGCATCACCGTCTACGACGACTTCGCCCACCATCCCACCGCCATCCGCACCACGCTCGAAGGCCTGCGCGCACGCGTAGGCAGCGCGCGCATCGTGGTGGCGATGGAGCCGCGCAGCAATTCCATGCGCCTGGGCGCGCACGCCGGCCAGATCGCGCCTTCGCTCGACGGCGCCGACGCCGTGGTGTTCCTGCACCGGCCCGAGCTGGCCTGGGACGGCGGCAAGGTGGTTTCCGCGCTGCGCGGCGAAGGCGAAACCGTCGCTGACGTGGATGCATTGCTCGCTGCCCTTGGCCGGCGCTGCCGCGCCGGCGACCACGTGGTGTTCATGTCCAACGGCGGCTTCGACGGCGCGCCGCGCCGCTTCCTGGCCCAACTGGGCGGCTAAGCGTGGCGATTTGCGAACTGCCGCTGTTCCCGCTTTCAACCGTGCTGTTGCCCGGTGGGCGCGTGTCGCTGCGCATCTTCGAGCCGCGTTACCTCGACCTGGTCAAACGCTGCGGCCGCAGCGGCGAAGGTTTCGGCATCTGCCTGATCCTCGCCGGGCGCGAGGTCGGCGAGGCCGCCACGCCCGCGGCGCACGGCACCGAGGCGGTGATCGTCGATTTTTCGATGACCGACGACGGCCTGCTCGGGCTCACCGTCGAAGGCCGCCGCCGCTTCCACGTCGAACGCACCCGCGTACGTGACGACGGGCTGCTGCTGGGCGACGTGCGGTGGCTGCAGGAACCGCCGCCGGAAACCCTGCGCGACGAACACGCGCTGCTGTCGGTACTGCTGGCGCGCATCATGGACAAGGCCGGCCTCGACCACGAAGGCCCGGGCAAGGGCGACCTGGCCGACGCCGCCTGGGTGGGCTGGCGGCTGGCCGAATGGCTGCCGCTGGAAGCCACCGAGCGCCTGGCGCTGCTGCAGCTGGCCGACCCGCACGAACGCCTGCAGCAGCTGGTCGAGCGCCTGCCCGACTTCCAGGCCGAGTAGGTCAGCCGCCTGCGGGAGGCCGCAGGCGCAGCACCGGCAGGCCTTCGTCGCCGCGCACGTCCAGGGCCGATTCCATGTCGCCGGCGTCTTCGCGCAGCGGGCCCAGCAGGCTCCGTTCGTCCGGCAGCGCCCGCCAGTAGCTGAAGAAATCCAGCCGGCGGGTGAATTCCAGCGCGTGCACGGTGCCGATCCACAGTGGCTGGTCGCCGGGCTGCAGCACCACCGGGCTGGCCCACAGGCGCAGCACCTGCATGCGGCCGCCGGCGTGTTCGCGGCGCACCATCACCAGCACTTCCGCCCGGCCGTTGTGGGTGGCCGGCAGTACCGGCAGGTCCAGCGGCGTGGCGTCCTTGTCCAGGGTCTGCAGCAGGCCATACCAGCCGCCGACCTCGTAGTCCTGCCAGCCGGCCAGCAGCAGCCGCGTGCGCAGCACGTCCACCGGGCCGGCCACCTGCACGTTCAGCGGCCAGGCGTCGCGGCCATGCAGTTCGTTGCGACGCGCGGGCAGGGCGGCCTGCCAGTCGCCGCGCCACCAGGTGTCGGCGGACAGTGAATCGGGTGTGTGCGGCGGGTCGAACTTCGCCAGGATGTCGTTGGCCTGGCGGCTGCCGTGCCAGGCCGCCACGCCCAGCACCGCGACGAAAAACACGGTGGCGATGGGCCGCACCCAGAACGAGCGCACCACGCGGCGCCGGTAGGCGATGCCCAGCGCGGCGATCCACAGCAGGCCAAGAAGGATGCCGGCCAGCACGTCGCTGAGCCAGTGCGCGCCAAGGTACAGGCGCGAGAAACCCAGCAGGCCCACGACCAGCGCCGCCACCACGTAGGGCCAGGCGCGGTTGCGTCCGGGCAGTTCGCGGGCAATCAGCACGGCGAAGAAGCCATAAACCACGGTCGCCATCGTCACCGTCGCCGACGGGAAGCTGAAACCCGGCACCGCGGTCGAGGCCGGCGGCTTGGGCATGTGCAGCAGGTAGCCCAGCAGCCAGGTCAGCAGCAGGGCGAAGGCGGGCGCCGCCAGCCAGTGCCAGGCGGCGATGTGGCGGCGGCGCCACAGCAGCCAGGCGAACACGCCCACCACCGCCGGCGCCAGCACCACCGCGTCGCCCAGGGTGGCCAGGAAGGCCATGGGCACGTCGGCAGCGGGTTGCGCAGGCCGAACATCAGGTGGTGCACGGTCAGGTCCAGTTCTGACGGCGCGCTGCCGCCTCCGACCGAGATCAGGATCGTGAAGAAACCCCAGCCGGCCGCGCCCAGCACCGCGGCCAGCAGCAGCAGGGACGCCGATTCGGGCCGGTTCGGGTCGATCAGGGCTTCGGAATAGCGGCCCAGCACCGGGTGTTTGTGCGACCAGGCCAGGGCGCGTTCGAGCATGCCGGTGGTGTGCGCGCCCAGCCAGCGCCACAGGTAGAAGACCGCCGACCAGATGGCGGCGATCAGCACCAGCACCACCGCCAGCACGATCGCCAGCCGCCCGGCCACCGCGGCCACCAGGTCGAGCGAGGTGCCGAACAGCCAGCCCGGCGCCAGGAAGGTGGCCGACCAGATGAGCGCGGCGATGGCGCTGGCCGGCACGTACTGGCGCAGCTTCATCTTCAGCATGCCGGCGATGGCGGGCACGAAGGGCCGGATGGCGCCGACGTAGCGGGCCATGATGATCGACTTCATGCCGTGCCGGCGGAAGGTGGACTCGCCGCGCTCGAGCCACTGCGGGTGCTTGTGGAAGGGCCAGCGCTGGCGCAGCTGCGGGCCGTAGCGGTGGCCGACCCAGAAGCTGATGGCGTCGCCGGCGAAGGCGCCCAGGGTGGCGCAGGCCAGCGCGTAGGCGCCGTCCACGTGGCCCAGGCCCACCAGCGTGCCCACCGCGAACAGCAGCGGCACGGCCGGGATGGCCACGCCCACGATGACCAGGGCGTCGCCAAAGGCGATGAGGAAGATGACGAGGCCCGCCAGGGTCGGGTTTTCACCGATCCATGCGACGAGGGCCTCCAGACGGGCTGAATCCATGGGGCGCGATTATAGGCTGCCTCCGGCGGGCCCCGGTTTACACTGCGACCAAAGTTCAGGAGTGATGCATGTCAGACCTTCGTGGCAAGACCCTTTTCATCACCGGCGCCTCCCGCGGCATCGGCCTGGCCATTGCCCTGCGCGCGGCCCGGGACGGCGCCAACGTGGCCATCGCCGCCAAGTCCTCGGTGCCCAATCCCAAGCTGCCGGGCACCATCCACAGCGCGGCCGCGGAGGTGGACGCCGCCGGTGGCCAGGGCCTGGCGCTGCAGTGCGACATCCGCGAGGAGGAGCAGGTGAAGGCGGCCGTGGCGGCCACGGTCGAGCGTTTCGGCGGCATCGACATCCTGGTCAACAACGCCAGCGCGATCTGGCTGCAGGGCGCGCTGCAGACGCCGATGAAACGTTTCGACCTGATGCAGCAGGTCAACGCGCGCGGCACCTTCCTGTGCAGCCAGGCCTGCCTGCCGCACCTGCTCGACTCCGCCAACCCACACATCCTGACCCTGGCGCCGCCGCCCAACCTGGACCCGAAATGGTGGGGCCCGCACACGGGTTACACCCTGGCCAAGATGGGCATGAGTTTCGTCACCCTGGGCCTGGCGGCCGAATTCGGCCCGCGCGGCGTCGCGGTCAACGCGCTGTGGCCGCGCACCGTCATCGCCACCGATGCCCTGAAGATGATCCCGGGCACCGAGCCGGCGAAGTGCCGCACGCCGGAAATCATGGCCGACGCCGCGCACGCGGTGCTGTCGCGGGATTCCTGGCGCTTCAGCGGCCAGTTCCTTATCGATGAAACCGTGCTGCGCGAAAGCGGTGTCACCGACTTCAGCCACTACGCCGTGGATCCGTCGCAGCCGCTGCTGCCGGACCTGTTCCTGGACGACCCCGAACTCGAGGAGGCCTTGCGCTGATGAAATACCTGCACGCCATGGTGCGCGTCCGCGACCTGGACGCGTCGCTTGCCTTTTACCGCGATGCCCTGGGCCTGGTGGAAACGCGCCGCCGCGATTATCCCGAGGGCCGTTTCACCCTGGTCTACCTGGCCGCGCCGGCCAATCCGGAGTCCGAGGTGGAGCTCACCTACAACTACGACGCCGAGGATTACGGCGGCGCCCGCAACTTCGGCCACCTGGCCTTCGAGGTTGACGACATCTACGCCGCCTGCGAACGCCTGCAGGCGCACGGCGTGGTCATCAACCGGCCGCCGCGCGACGGCCGCATGGCCTTCGTGCGTTCGCCCGACCAGATTTCGATCGAGCTGCTGCAAAAGGGCGCTGCGCTGGAAAAGGCCGAGCCCTGGCTGTCGATGCCCAATACCGGGCAGTGGTGATTCAGCGTTCGGGCAGGGCGGTGCCGCAGCGGCGGCAATAGTCCGCGTCGGTGTCGTGCTCGGCCAGCTTGCAGCCCGGGCAGGCGTCATGCCGGCGCTCGCGCAGGCCCATCGCCAGTTCGGCGGTGTAGATGCCGGTGGGCACGGCGATGATGCCGTAGCCGATGAGCATCAGTATGGTGGTGACGAAGCGGCCAATGGGCGTGACCGGCGTGATGTCGCCATAGCCGACGGTCGCCATCGTGGTTATGGCCCAGTACATGCCGATGGGAATGCTGGTGTAGCCGCTCTCGGGGCCTTCGATGACGTACAACGCCGCGCCGAAGATGACTGCGATGGTCAGCACCGCCACCAGGAAGACCAGGATCTTGCGGCGCGACCGGTAAAGCGCGCCCATCAGCACGCCGCCGGCTTCGGTGTATTCCATCAGCTTGAGCACGCGGAAGATGCGCAGGATGCGCAGGATCCGAACCACCAGCAGCGCCTGGCTGCCCGGAAGGATCAGCGACAGGTAGGTGGGCAGGATCGACAGCAGGTCGATCACGCCGTAGAAGCTGGTGGCGTAGCGCAGCGGACGCCTGACCACAAGCAGCCGCACCAGGTACTCGGCGGTGAACAGCAGGGTGAAGCCCCATTCCGCAAAGTAGAACCAGGCCCCCCAGCGCTCCCGCAGCCC
>NZ_CAXBJS010000130.1:0-7431 GCF_963976025.1 uncultured Arenimonas sp. | reverse complement strand
GCCTCGCCGGGCTGGCTGGAAGAACGCATCGACGGCCTGGTCGCGCGCCGCCGCCATGCCGAAGTGGACGACGATGCCCAGCCCGCCGCCGACGGCAAGGTCAACGCCTCGCCCGCCGCGCTGAACTGGAAGGGCCGCGCCATCGCCCGCCTCCGCCGCGCGACCGACACCCTGTGTTTTCCCGACGGCCGCGCGCTGTGGGTGCGCGATGCCATCAGGCAGCTCGACGCCCTGTGCGAGAGCCAGCGCCCCGACGTCGCCCTGGTGATGCACGAACCCGCGGCCTCGCTGCTGGTGGGCCGCCACCTGGGCAAACGCGGCATTCCCTGGCTGGCCGACATCGCCGACCCGGTGCTGGCGCCGTACACGCCCTGGCACTGGCGCGGCCGCGCTGCCCGCCTGGAAGCCGCAGCCCTGCACGAAGCCGGCGCCGCCAGCGCCACCAACCCGGCCACGGTCGAACTGCTGGCTAAGCGGCACGGGCCGCTGTCCAGGCCCATGGTGGTGCTGCCCCAGGGCTTCACGCCGATGCCGGCGGTGCCGATGCCCGGCGGCGACACGCTGCGCCTGGTTTACACCGGTCGCTTTTATCCCTTCCGCGATCCGGCGCCGTTGCTGGCCGCCGTTGCCGCCACGCCCGGCGTCGAACTGGTGATCGCCGGCCCGGAAATGCCCGATGCCGTGCTCGCCGCGGCGCAGCGACACCCCGATGCCATCCGCCTGGCCGGCGAACTCGGCCACCGCGATGCCCTGGCCCTGCAGATGACCGCCGACGTGCTGGTCAGCGTCGGCAATGCCGGCACCGCGCAGGCGCCGGGCAAGGTGCAGGAGTATTTCGGCGCCGCGCGGCCGCTGCTGCATGTCTTCCATGACGCCGGCGACCCGGCGCCGGCGCTGGTGCGCGGCACCGGCCGCGGCCTGGCCTGCCCGGCGCGCGCGGACGAGGTGGCGTCGGCGCTGCGCGAACTGCTGGCGCTAAAGCGCGCGGGCGAACTCGCGACCCGCTTCGACCTTTCCGCCGACGCGGTGCACGACTACCGCTGGGACGCGATCGCCGGGCGCCTGGCCGCCCTACTCGCCGGCCTGGTCGGCGCCGGGCGCTGATTCCGCCGCCTGCCGCGCCGCTTCGATGCGTTCGGCGCTGGGCGGGTGCGAGGACAAATAGCCCACCGGGCCCATGCCGGCGTCGATCTTTCCGTCCAGGGTCATGCGCGACATGATGCGGGCGAAGGCTTCCGACGAATAACCCTGCTGCGTGAGCAATGCGAAAGCGAACACGTCGGCCTCGCGCTCATGGCCGCGCGAAAAACCTTGTTCAACCAGCAGCACCGGCAGCGACACCGACAGCGCGCCGGTGCCCGACACATCGCCGAACAGGAAACCCACCACCACCAGCATCGCCGACTTTTCCAGCGCCCGGCGCAGGCCATGGCGGTGTTCGTGGTGGCCGGCTTCATGCGCCAGCACCGCCAGCAGTTCCTCGTCGTCCTGGGCCAGCGTGACCAGCTGGTCGGTCATCACCACCTGGCCGTTGGGCAGCACGAAGGCGTTCGGGCCCAGGCCCGGGGCGTGGCGGAAGTCCAGCCGAAGGCCGTCGGCGCGCGGCAGGCCGCGGGTCATTTCGTGGAAACGCAGCTGCAGCGATTCGCGGCGCGGGGCCGGCAAGCGGGTCGGTTCCAGCAAGTGCCCGTCGAGCAGCGACAGCGCCTGCTTGGAAATCGTGTGTTCGATCGCCGGTGGCACCAGCGGCGCGACCTCGCGCGCCATCCAGGGCAGGCCCAGCTGGAAGAAGCCCCACACACCCAGCACCAGCGACAGCGTCGATGCCAGCACCGCGGCGCGGCGGCGTTCAAGCCAGTCCACGCCGGCCTCGATGCGGCTGCGCGGGGGCAGCCACTGGTCAAGCAGCTCGGCGTCCTCCACTTCCAGATGCGCGCCGTCGTCGAAACGCAGCTGCCTGGCCAGACGGCCCAGCCTCGGACTGAGCCTGGCCGTGGTCGCGTCGAACTCGCGCACCATGTCGCCGGCGACGACGCGCAGCTTCCCGGGCGACGGCGAGTCCAGCCGCGCCGGCTGGCCGCGGCTGCTGCGGCCGTCGTACCAGGTGCCGTGCAGTTCGCTCACAGGCCGATGCCCACGTCCAGGTCCAGCGCGTCCACGAGTTCGGCGCTGGCCGCGCCTTCGGCGCGTTCGGCCTCGGCCACGAATTCATCCAGGTCGCCCAGGGCCAGCAGCTCGAAATGCGCCGCGCGGTATTTCGCCAGCCGCACCATCGCCCAGGGCACGGCCAGGCCCAGGGTGCACAGGATGGCCACGCCGTTGCTGAGGTAGATCCAGATGATGTCGCGCGCGCGCAGCGTGCAGGCGAAACGGTGCGGGCCCAGGCGGGTATTTCCCCACATCAGGTTGGTGTAGCGCGTGCGCAGGAACACCGGCAGCACCAGCAGCGCCAGGTAAACCACCGCCACCGGCAGCATCACCGCCAGCATCACGTCGTTCGGCGCCGATTCGCCGCCGCTGCGCGAGCCTTCCAGGAACCAGGCGGCGCCGAACACTGCCAGCAACATCACGAAATAGGCGACAAAACCCGCGCCCAGGCAGATCGCGAACGGAATGTAATACGGGCCCAGTTCGCCCTGGAAGCCAAAACGCAGGCCGCCGAAACGATGCCCCGTGACGATGTATTCCTGCTGGTGCTTGCGCACCCACGGCAGCAGCATGTACATGGTCGGGATCATCAGCAGCGGCCGGAACATGAAGTTCAGGTAGGCATCATCGACGCCGTTGACGAAGCGAAAACGCATGCCGCGCCAGGCCGAATAACGCGCCCGGAAACGCAGGGCCCGCTGAAGCAGCCAGGGCAGCAGCAGCAACACCGCGAACACCAGCGGGAAATACACCACCAAAAAACCGAAGTGGGCGCTGATACCCATCGCGATCACCACGGCATAGGCAATCAGCCGGCCCTTGAGGATCTGCATCGGCAGCGCCAGGTATTCGAAGGGCGTGCCGTCGATGCGGGTATTGCCGTAGAAGTAGCGCTCGGTGCGCACCTTGGCCCAGGCCGAATAGATGCCCAGGGTCAGCAGCGTCAGCACGACGTTGACTATCCAGATGCCGAAGTATTCCCCGGCCCGGCCGGTGAACTGAACCGGCAGCCGGCGCGGCTCGTGCGGCGGCGGCTGGGCCGGAAGCGCCGGCGGCTGCGCGGGCGGCTCGACAGGCGCCGCATCCAGCGGCGCCAGGACATCTTCAGCAGACATGGTTTCCCCGATCGTCCCGGCTCCCCTGCCGGCTACCCGAATTTACCGGGCGTGTCCCGATGGGGCCAGTAGGAAGTTTCTTACCGGTAAATCCAGTATTTGGCGGCGAGGAATCCCAGCGCCGCCAGCACCGCATCCACCAACGGCTTGCCCAGCCACGCGGCGTGCAAACCATGCAGCTGGTCCAGGCCCATCACCGCCAGCGTGCTCAGCACGCTCATGGCCAACCAGAACAGCACGTAGCGCAGTAGTCGCCGCCGCCCCAGCCGCGGTGGCTCGCCGGGTTTTGCGAAGGTGAAGCGGCCATTGGCCCAGAAGCCGAGGCTGGCGCCAGCGACGCGGCCGACCAGGTTGGCCGGCAGCACCGCCACGCCCAGCGCCGTCAGGGCCACGAAGCAGGCCCAGTCCAGCAGCAGCTGCAGGCCGCCGACCAGGCCGAAGCCGACGACCTGGCGGATCATCGTGGGCTCAGGCCGCCGCGGTGAACGGCACGCCGGTCTTGCCGCGCAGCTCGTCTTCGCTGACGCCCGGGGCGGTTTCCACCAGCACCAGGCCGTCGGCGGTGACGTCCATCACGGCCAGGTCGGTGATGATGCGGTCGACCACGCCGACGCCCGTAAGCGGGAGCGTGCACTGCGGCAGGATCTTGGGCTCGCCGTTCTTGGTGCAGTGTTCCATCAGCACCACCACGCGCTTGACGCCGGCCACCAGGTCCATCGCGCCGCCCATGCCCTTGACCATCTTGCCGGGCACCATCCAGTTGGCCAGGTCGCCCTGGTCGGTGACTTCCATCGCGCCCAGGATCGCCAGGTCGATGTGGCCACCGCGGATCATCGCGAAGCTGTCGTGGCTGCCGAAGTAGCTGGCGCCGGCGCGGGCGGTGACGGTCTGCTTGCCGGCGTTGATCAGGTCGGCGTCGACTTCGTCTTCGGCCGGGAACGGGCCGATGCCCAGCAGGCCGTTTTCCGACTGCAGCCAGACATCCACGCCTTCGGGGATGTGGTTGGCGACCAGGGTCGGCAGGCCGATGCCCAGGTTCACGTAGGCGCCGTCGGTGAGTTCGGCGGCAGCGCGCATCGCCATTTCGTCGCGGGTCCAGGCCATCAGTTCGCTCCTCGCACGGTGCGCTGTTCGATGCGCTTCTCGGGGGTCGGGTTATGCACGATGCGGTCGACGTAAATGCCGGGCAGGTGCACGTGGTCGGGGTCGATGGCGCCGACCTCGACGATTTCCTCGACTTCGGCCACGCAGACCTTGCCGGCCATGGCGCAGGCCGGGTTGAAGTTGCGCGCGGTCTTGCGGAACACCAGGTTGCCGGCCTTGTCGGCCTTCCAGGCCTTCACCAGCGACACGTCGGCGGTGAGCGCGGTTTCGAGCACGTAGTGCTTGCCGTTGAATTCGCGGGTTTCCTTGCCCTCGGCGACCACGGTGCCGTAGCCGGTGGCGGTGAAGAAGGCCGGGATGCCGGCGCCGCCGGCGCGCAGGCGCTCGGCCAGGGTGCCCTGCGGATTGAATTCAAGCTGCAGTTCGTTGGCCAGGAACTGGCGGGCGAATTCCTTGTTCTCGCCCACGTAGGACGAAATCATCTTGCTGATCTGCCGGGTTTCCAGCAGCTGGCCCAGGCCGAAGCCATCGACGCCGGCGTTGTTGGAGATGGCGGTCAGGTTCTTCACGCCCGAATCGCGCAGGGCGGCGATCAGCGCCTCGGGAATGCCGCACAGGCCGAAGCCGCCGACGGCCAGCGTCTGCCCGTCGGCCACCAGGCCGTCGAGCGCGGACCGGGCGTCCGGGTAAAGCTTGGAAGCACGCGTCATGGGAGTCCTCGGGGGGTCTGGAAACGGCCATTCTACCGACTGTGGCGCCGGGGCCGGGATCGTACTTTAGGGACCTCGGCTCAGGGCGCCGACGCGGGCAGGTGCATCAAGTCGCGCTTGGCCCGCCAGGTACCGTTGAGCGAGGTGCCCCGGCCGCCCTCGAGCCAGTGCCGGGCCTCGGCGCGCACCGCGTCGCGCAGCAGGGCGCGGTCGGCTTCGTTGTCGAGGTCGAAGTTACCCGCATAGGCCGAATCCACCAGTCGCCAAAGGAAACAATCGCGCAAGTGCACGTCCAGCGGCAGGAAATGCCGGCCCAACTGCGCCTCGATGTCCTCGCTGCGGATACCTTCGAAACAGCCTCGGGAATAGTCCAGCTCGGGCACCCGGGCGTCCACCTGGCCGGTATTGGCATTGCGGCGTTTGTCTTCGCTCCAACGGCTGAACACCTCGTTGGCCGCCTTGGCGGCATCGGGCCACAGCCGGTTGCCATTGCGGCCCACCTGCTCACCAATCAGCCAAAACTCCCCGCCCGGCGCCAGCATCGCGGCGATGGCGGCCAGCACCCGTTCCAGCTCCACGATGTGGTGCAGGCCTGAGGTGATGTTGATGACGTCGAACTCTCCCAGGCCCGGGCCGATGTCGTTGACGCTGCCCAGCACCCGATCCACCTCGACGCCGGGCGGCATGTCGGCGCCGGCGCGCTCAAGCATGCTGGCATTCACATCCACGAGACACAGGCGTACCGGTACGCCGGCATGTTCGAGCAGGAACCGTTCGATGGCTGCATGGCCGGCGCACAGGGCGAGCATGCGCAGAGGTTGCTCGGGGCGGCGTGACTGCAGCTCCCGGATCCGGGCAGCGAAGTTCGGCGCGGGCACAGGCAACAGGCACTGCAACAGGCGGTGCGTATAGGAAAAGGCGTTCTCGCCCGGCCTGGCTGGCTCGTCGCCCAGCCGTTCGAACCATGCCGACTCGTCCGGCGCCGGGATGTACGCCGCATCGCTGGGAAGCCGTCGCACCCCGGGAATGGGCGCTGCACCGGAGGACGCACCTCTCTTGCGGTCCGCGTAGAAATCACTGTCATAGGCGCCCGCGAAATGCGCCAGTTCATTGGCCATACGCCAGTCCGCGTGCGAGCGGGCGCGCAGCAGGGGCAGCCGGTCGAAACGGCCGACCGCCCAGTCCAGCACGGCCAGCCAGTCCTTGTTGCCCGATTCAAGCGGGCCCGGGCCGCAGCGCAGTTCCAGGCGGAAACGTTCGCCTTCGCGCAGCGGCAAGGGCACCACCAGCGCGGCTTCGCCGATGCCGGGCGTGAGGTTGTCCAGGGTCCAGCTCAGCAGCTTTTTTTCACCACCGGCCTCGGTGCGCAGCCACAGGTCGGCCGTCAGGCCATCGTCGCTGATTTCCGGAAGGCCGCGGGCCAGCGTCAGCGCGGTCTGGGTGTCCGCCTCGGCTTCCATCCAGGGCGTGCGCAGCGTCTCGCCGGCAATGATCAGGTGCGCGCGGGTGAGTTCGGGCGCATGCGTCAACTGCTGCCAGCGCGGCGAAAGCTCCACCCGCGCGTCCAGCTCGGCCTCGCCGTCGTCCTGGAGCACGAACTCCCTCGCACCCCGCCGGGTCGCGGTGCCCGCCCTTGCCACCACGGGCAGGGACCAATGGCAGGGCCAGTGCACGCCAATCTCCGGCAAATCCTCGTCGGCGATGCGCACATCGGTGAAGCCGGCAGCGCGCAGTTCCGCAAGTAGTGACTCGCGCGAGAACAGGCGCATTTCCAGCGTGCTGCCGGGTCCGCCGTGGAAGACCAGGTCTTCGAACACTTCTTCAACACCGTCTCGGCGCTGGTTGCGCAGTCGAAAGCCAGTGAACTTGTCGCCTTCCAGACACCATTTGTAAAGGTCGGGGAAATGTTCGCGCGTGTGCGCGAACTCCAGGGCGTACGGCACCGTCATCACCAGCAGGCCGCCCGGCTTGAGCAGCCGACGTGCGCCGTCGAAGGCGCGCGAAACCGGCGCAAGCACGTGCTCGAAAACCTCCGAGGACAGTACGAAATCGCAGGTTCCGGCCAGGTCGTCGCCTACCTGCGTGATGTCGAGCCGGGGTTCCTGGTGGTAGTAGGTGTTGGTGTAGTCCACGACGCGGGCCAGGCGAGTGGCGTATTCACCCTGATCACTGAGCCCGATGCCCCGGATGTCCTTGCGCATGGGCAGCTCGACCAGCGGCCGCAGTTCGCCGAACAGTTCGCGGGTGAGCAGGCCGATGATAGAGCGCACGCGCAGGGTGGAGCCGCAGCCGTCGCAGCTGGGTGTTTCGCGCTCGAGCCGGTCGCGCGGGCAGGTATTGTCGCGGCCGCATAT
>NZ_CAXBJS010000129.1:0-7444 GCF_963976025.1 uncultured Arenimonas sp. | reverse complement strand
ATCGAGATATTCGACGAAGAAGCCGGCAAGCTCGACGACGTGCGCTGGCTGGCCCAGGGCACGATCTACCCCGACGTGATCGAGTCCGCCGGCTCCAAGACCGGCAAGGCCCACGTCATCAAGAGCCACCACAACGTCGGCGGCCTGCCCGAACACATGAAGCTGGGCCTGGTGGAACCGCTGCGCGAGCTGTTCAAGGACGAGGTGCGGCGCATCGGCGTCGAGCTCGGCCTGCCGCGCGAGATGGTCTACCGGCATCCGTTCCCGGGCCCCGGCCTGGGCGTGCGCATCCTGGGTGAGGTCAAGCGCGAATACGCCGAATTGCTCGCCCGGGCCGACGCGATCTTCATCGAAGAGCTGCGCAAGTGGGACTGGTACGACAAGACCAGCCAGGCCTTTGCGGTTTTCCTGCCGGTGAAATCCGTGGGTGTGGTGGGCGATGCCCGCGCCTACGAATGGGTGATCGCGCTGCGCGCCGTGGAGACCGTGGACTTCATGACGGCGCACTGGGCGCACCTGCCCTATGAATTCCTCGACACCGTTTCTCGTAGGATTATCAATGAGATACGAGACATTTCTCGCGTGGTTTATGACATCAGCGGGAAGCCGCCCGCGACCATCGAGTGGGAATGAAACCCACGTTCTCGCCGCAGGACGAAGCCTGGATGGCGCGGGCCCTGCAGCTGGCCGAACGCGCCGAGGGCGAGGGCGAGGTGCCGGTCGGCGCGGTGCTGGTCGGCCCCGATGGCGAACTGCTGGCCGAGGGCTGGAACCGCAACATCGGCGAACACGACCCCACCGCGCATGCCGAGATCGTGGCCATGCGCCAGGCCGGGCGGACGCTGGGCAACCATCGCCTGGTCGGCTGCACGCTGTACGTGACGCTGGAACCCTGCGCGATGTGCGCCATGGCCATGGTGCATGCGCGGCTGGCGCGCGTGGTTTACGGCGCCGACGATCCCAAGACCGGTGCCGCCGGCAGCGTCTTCGACCTGCTTACCGATTCGCGCCACAACCACCGGCTGCTTGCCGAAGGCGGGCTGATGGGCGAAGAGGCTGGCCGCCGCCTGAAACGGGCGCGCCCGGGCCTCTGATCAGTCCCTGCCGCCGCGCCGCGACATCTCGATGTCGAGCTCGGCGTCGAAGTTGCGCACCGCCATCACCACTTCCAGGCCCATGAACAGGCTGGCCGCCAGCATGCTCAGTACGCCGGCGATGGCCAGCACCGTGGGCGCCAGGCCCAGGCGGAAGCCGCTGAAGGCATCCACCGCCAGCGCCAGGCTGGTGCCCACGAAGCAGCCCAGCGACACGTAGAGCATCACGCAGGCGCGCATGACGTGGGTGGCGCGGGCTCGGTGCCGGCGGATCTGCACTTCCAGAACCGACCGGTGTTCGCCCGGGGTCAGCTCCCACTGGCCCATCAGGCTGCGCAGGCGATCGACGACGCGGGCCAGTCGGTTGTTGGCCGAGATCAGCAGCGAACCGGTGGCCGCCATCAGCAGGGCAGGGGCCAGCATCGAGCCGAGGATGCGGTAATGGTCGAGGCTTTCGGTCGGGAACATCATGGGCCTGGCTTTGCGGGTCGGCGGGGTATGATGCCGCCTTCACCACCAACGCCGCCAGCCGCATGCCCGCCAATCCGAACAACCTGGTCTGGATCGACCTGGAAATGACCGGCCTGGATCCGGACACCGACTCGGTCATCGAGATCGCCACCCTGGTCACCGACAGCGAACTGAACATCCTGGCCGAAGGCCCGGAGCTCGCCATCGCGCACCCGCTGGAACGGCTCGAGGCCATGGACGACTGGAACCGCGGCACCCACACCCGCTCGGGCCTGTGGCAGCGCGTGCTCGACAGCCAGGTTTCCATGGCCCAGGCCGAGGCGCTGACGGTGGCTTTCCTGGCCGACTGGGTGCCGGCGGGCAAGTCACCGATCTGCGGCAACTCGATCTGCCAGGACCGGCGTTTCCTGGTCCGGCACATGCCGCGGCTGGAGCGTTATTTCCACTACCGCAACCTGGACGTCTCCACGCTCAAGGAGCTGTCGCGGCGCTGGTCGCCGGACGTGCTGGCGGGCGTGCAGAAGGTCGGCGCGCACACGGCGCTTTCCGACATCCGCGAATCGGTGAAGGAACTGGCGCACTACCGCCGGCACATGGGTCGCCTGGGCGGCCTGGCGGACCTGGCCGACCCGTCCGGCGGCTGAATACCCGGCGTCAGTCCTTCGCAGAAGACTCCAGCGCGGCCTTGGGCAATTCCAGCATCTGGCCATCGGGGCCATGGTGGTAGATGTGCAGGTCGCGCTGCGGGAAGGGGATGGAGATGCCGATCTCGCCGAAGTTGCGGTGCACCGCCTCGGTGAGCTCGCTGCCGGTGCCGATGTAGTCGGGCGTATTGACCCAGGCGCGCAGCACCAGGTCCACGCTTGATTCGCCCAGGCCGGTGACCAGCACTTCGGCCGGCGGATCGTCGAGCACCTTTTCGTGGCCATTGGCCAAGGCCAGCAGGGCCTCGCGGGCCCGGCGGATGTCGTCGCCGTAGCCGATGCCGACCGACAGGTCGATGCGGCGCTGGCCGCGGGCGGTGAAGTTGATGATCGGGGCGGTGGTGATTTCGCTGTTGGGCAGCACCACGTCGTGGTTCTGGTAGGCGCGCAGCACGGTCTGGAATATCCCGACGCGCTCGACGATTCCCTGCTGTCCGGCGGCTTCCACGGCGTCGCCGGCCCGGAAGGGCCGAAGCACGATCAGCATGACGCCGGCGGCGATGTTCGACAGCGAATCCTTCAGCGCCAGGCCGACCGCCAGGCCGGCCGCGCCGAGCACCGCCAGCAGCGAGGTGGTGGGCACGCCAACGGCATCGAGCACCGCCACGAACACCACCACCAGGCCGACCACGCGGATGATCTTTCCCAGGAAGTCGCGAAGGATCTGCTCCATGCCCGAGCGGGTCATCACCCGGTCCGCACCCTTGGTGAGCAGCTTGATCAGGAACCAGCCGATCAGGCCGACCGCCACCGCCAGCATCAGCTTCGCCGCCCAGGGCGGCATGTTCAGCAGGTCGGCAAGCTGTGCCTCGACCCCATCAATCCGGGAAGCGGCACGTGCCGCCGCGTTGGCGGCCTCGGTGGCCGATTCTGCCGCCTGCGCCGCCTGTTCGGCAGCGTCGGCGGGCGCGGAAGTGTTGGCTGTCGGGGTCGCTTGGGTCATCAATTCGCCTTGAGTTTGGCCAGTCGCAGCCAGGTATCAATGACGGTATCGGGGTTGAGCGACACGGACTCGATGCCCTGCTGCATCAACCAGTCGGCCAGGTCGGGGTGGTCGGAGGGGCCCTGGCCGCAGATACCGATGTATTTGCCCTTGGCCCTGGCGGTGGAGATCGCCATGGCCAGCAGTTTCTTGACGGCGGCGTCGCGCTCGTCAAACAGGTGGGCAACGATACCCGAGTCGCGGTCAAGGCCAAGTGTAAGCTGCGTGAGATCGTTCGAACCGATCGAGAAGCCGTCGAACATCTCGAGGAATTCCTCGGCCAGCAGCGCGTTGGAGGGCAGCTCGCACATCATGATGATCTTCAGGCCGTTTTCGCCTCGCTTGAGCCCGTTGGCCTCCAGCGTTTCGATGACGGCGCGGCCTTCGGCCAGGGTGCGCACGAAGGGGATCATGATCCAGCAGTTGGTCAGGCCCATCTGATCGCGGACCTTGCGCACCGCCTGGCACTCGAGCGCGAAACATTCGCGGAACTCGGGGTGCACGTAGCGCGAGGCGCCGCGGAAACCGATCATCGGGTTTTCTTCGTGCGGCTCGTACTGCTTGCCGCCAACCAGGTTGGCGTATTCGTTGGACTTGAAGTCCGACAGGCGCACGATGACGGCATTGGGCGCGAACGCCGCCGTCAGCGTGGCGATGCCCTCGGCCAGGCGCTCGACGTAGAAGGACACCGGGTCGGCGTAGCCGGCGGTGATCTGGTCGATCTGCTTCTTCAGGTCGGCCGGCTGCTTCGCATACTCAAGCAGGGCGCGCGGATGCACGCCGATCTGGCGGGCGATGATGAACTCCAGGCGCGCCAGGCCGATGCCCTGGTTGGGCAGCTGGGCGAAGTCGAAGGCGCGCTCGGGGTTGCCGACGTTCATCATGATCTTCAGCGGCGCCGGCGGCATGTTGCCCAGGTCGGTGGTGGTGACCTCAAAGCCCAGCTTGCCGTCGTAGATGTAGCCGGCGTCGCCTTCGGCGCAGCTGACGGTGACTTCGGCGCCGTCCGGGATGGACGTCATCGCGTCGCCGGTGCCGACCACGGCCGGCACGCCCAGTTCGCGGGCGATGATGGCGGCGTGGCAGGTGCGGCCACCGCGGTTGGTGACGATGGCGGCGGCGCGTTTCATGATCGGCTCCCAATCGGGGTCGGTCATGTCGGCCACCAGCACGTCGCCGGGCTGGAACTTGCTCATCTCGGCCAGGGTGCGCACGATGCGCGCGGTGCCGGCGCCGATCTTGTGGCCGATGGCGCGACCCTCGGACAGCACTTCGCCGCGCTTGTCGAGGTGGAAACGTTCGATCTGGGTGGCGTGGGCACGCGACTTCACCGTTTCCGGGCGCGCCTGCACCACGTAGAGCTTGCCGGTGTTGCCGTCCTTGGCCCATTCGATGTCCATCGGGCGGCCGTAGTGTTCTTCGATGACCAGGGCCTGGCGGGACAGTTCCTCGACGTCGGCGTCGGTGATCGAGAACTGGCGCTGCAATTCGGCCGGCGTCGGCTCGGTGCGCACGCGTTCACCCGGGGCGTCGGAATAGACCATGCGCAGCTGCTTGCTGCCCAGGGTGCGGCGCAGCACCGCCGGCTTGCCCTGGCGCAGGGTCGGCTTGTAGACGTAGAACTCGTCGGGATTGACCGCGCCCTGCACGACCATTTCGCCCAGGCCGAAGCTCGAGGTGACGAAGACCACGTCGCGGAAGCCCGATTCGGTGTCGAGCGTGAACAGCACGCCCGAGGCGCCGATGTCCGAACGCACCATCAGCTGCACGCCGGCGCTGAGGAACACGTCTTCGTGCTTGAAGCCGTGGTGCACGCGGTAGGCGATGGCGCGGTCGTTGTAGAGGCTGGCGAAGACTTCCTTCACCTTGCGCACCACGTCGTCCTCGCCGGTGACGTTGAGGAAGGTTTCCTGCTGGCCGGCGAAGCTGGCGTCGGGCAGGTCCTCGGCGGGGGCCGAGGAACGCACGGCGACGGCGATGTCGCTGGCGCCGGCCTCTTCGCACATGCGCCGGTAGCCGTCGCGGATGGCCTGGTCGAGTTCGGGCTGCAGCGGGGCGTCGATCACCCAGCCGCGGATTTCACCGCCGGCGGCGACCAGGGCGTCCACGTCCTCGACGTCGAGCGTGGCCAGGCGGTCGAAAATGCGCTGGCTCAGGTCATTGTGGGCGATGAAACGCCGGAAGGCGTCGGCGGTGGTGGCAAAACCACCGGGCACCGAGACCCCGAGCTGGGCCAGGTGGCCGATCATCTCGCCCAGCGAGGAGTTCTTGCCGCCAACCTGGGCCAGGTCGGACAGGCGAAGTTCGTGCAGCCAAAGGACGTCGGCGTTCAAGGGTGTCTCCATGCGCTCCAAGCTGCGTATGATGCGACCCGAGCGCACGCCATACAAGCTTGAATTCTCAGGGGAAAGCAGGGCATGGAAGGGGTACGGCCGGTTTTTTACGTCTCCGACGGCACGGGCATCACGGCCGAAACCATCGGCCACAGCCTGCTGACCCAGTTCAGCGGCACCGAATTTGCCACCCGCCGCATCGCCTTCGTCGACAGCGTCGAAAAGGCCGACGCCGCCGTCGCCGAGATCCGGGCGGCGGGCGAAGAGACCGGGCTGCGGCCGGTGGTGGTGAATACGGTCGTCGACCCGGACCTGAACTCCCTGCTGGCCGAAAGCGGGGCGCTGATGCTGGACGTGTTCGCGCCCTTCATCAGCCCGCTCGAGCAGGAACTGCAGCAAAAGCGCCACCCGCGCGTCGGCCACGCCCACGGCCTGGTGGATTTCGCCGCCTACGAACAGCGCATCAACGCCACCAACTATGCGCTGACCCACGACGACGGCATGGACGTGCACTACGACGACGCCGACGTGATCCTGGTCGGCGTGTCCCGTTCGGGCAAGACGCCGACCTGCCTGTACATGGCGCTGCACTACGGCGTGAAGGCGGCCAACTACCCGCTGACCATCGAAGACCTGGAAGGGCGCGAGCTGCCGCGGCGCCTGCGCGCCCACCGGCGCAAGCTGTTCGGGCTGACCATCGACCCCGAGCGCCTGTCGCAGATCCGCGAAGAACGCCGGCCCAATTCCCGCTATGCCACCCTGGCTACCTGCCGATCGGAAGTGGTCGCGGCCGAGGCCCTGTTCCGGCAGGAAAACATCCCGGTCCTGAGCACCACCCACACCTCGATCGAAGAAATCGCCGGCAAGGTCCTGGCCAACCTGGGCATCCACCGGCACATGTTCTGAGCCTGGCTGGCGGCCCTTTTCGCCGCCAGGCCACGTGCTAGCATCCGGCCATGTCTGCCGCCGCACCCTTTTCGAGGAACCTGCCGCGCCTGGGCCGCTTCGAGTGGCTCATGGGCCTGTACGGTGAAAACTTCACCCGCCTGACCCGCATGTTCCAGCCCCAGGCCCTGGCCGAAGGCAGCTACCTGTCGCGCGTGCCCGACGGCCTGGACCTGCGGGTGGAGGTGCTGGCCCAGCATGCGTACACGGTCGAGCTGCGGCTGAGCTACCTGATGATCGACGCCCGCACCGGGCAACCGGATCCTTCCGCCTACGTGCGCCTTTACCGCGACGCCCGCCAGGCCGAAGCCACGCATTGTTATGTCGGCCGCCACTGGCAGGACGTCCTGGGCCTGCGCCCGAGCGTGCAGGCCCTGGTCGGGCACCGCCTGAGGATGAACGGTTTCCTCAACAAGTGGCTGGACTATCTTGAAGGGCAGGGGCATGGACCACATACCCTTTCCGACATGGATCCGAGCCCGGCGGAGAAAAAAAACGCCGCATGCGCTTGACGGGCCTGCGGCTCATGTCTAAACTTCCGCTTCTTCCTTCGGTGGGGCTATAGCTCAGCTGGGAGAGCGCTACAATGGCATTGTAGAGGTCATCGGTTCGATCCCGATTAGCTCCACCACCGATTTAGTTAGAGAACGCTGTCCCCATCGTCTAGAGGCCTAGGACATTACCCTTTCACGGTAGCGACCGGGGTTCGAATCCCCGTGGGGACGCCATCTAGCGTCGTTGAAAAGCCCGGCTCCGGCCGGGCTTTTTCTTTGCCGCCGCTGCGGCGAGGATGTATCGGGAAGGTCGCCGGGGAACGTCAACGCATGCACAACCGATTCGTGGTTTCGGACTGGTCCGCCTTTGCGCCGGGGCTGGAAAGCCGCGAGCAATGGCTGGCCTGGGCGAGAGCGCCGC
>NZ_CAXBJS010000128.1:0-7607 GCF_963976025.1 uncultured Arenimonas sp. | reverse complement strand
CCCTGCTGGCGCTGGCCGCGGGCCTGACCCAGACCATGGACGTGCAGCGCTACCGCGAGATCATCATGACCCGCGCCACGGTCAGCGTCGGCGAGGACATCGGCTTCCTGCCCGGCACCGAGGAAGAAAAGATGACGCCCTGGATGGGTGCGCTGACCGACAACCTCGAAGTGCTGACCCACACCGAGGACCACGGCAGCTGGGGCCGCGGCGCCACCAACGAACTGCTGGCCAGCCGCATCAAGATCCGCTCGATGAACTTCATGCGCGGCCGCACCTTCCTCAACCGCTGGGTGATCGTCGACGAGGCGCAGAACCTCACGCCCAAGCAGATGAAGACCCTGGTCACCCGCGCCGGCCCGGGCACCAAGATCATCTGCATGGGCAACGTCGAGCAGATCGACACGCCCTACCTCACCGAAACCACCTCGGGCCTGACCTACGCCGTGGACCGCTTCAAGAACTGGAACCACAGCGCCCATATCACCCTGCGCCGCGGCGAACGTTCGCGCCTGGCCGACTACGCCTCGGAAGTGCTTTGACCGGCAACGCCCGCCCCGTTTGTGCTCTGACCATCGCCGGATCCGATTCCGGCGGTGGTGCCGGCATCCAGGCGGACCTCAAGACCTTCGCCGCCCACGGCGTGCACGGGCTGAGCGCGCTGTCGGCGCTCACCGCCCAGCACACGCGGGCGGTGACGGCCGTGCACGTGCCGCCCGTGGATTTCCTGCGCGAACAGATCGATGCCTGCTTCGCCGATTTCGACATCGGCGCGGTGAAGATCGGCATGCTGGCCAATGCACGCGTGATTCGCGCCGTGGCCGACGCGCTGGAAACCCATCGCCCGCGGGCGGTGGTGCTGGACCCGGTGATGGTGGCCACGTCCGGCGCCAAGCTTCTCGACGACGGGGCCCTGGACATGCTGCGCTCGCGGCTGTTGCCGCTGGCGACGGTGCTCACGCCCAACATCCCCGAAGCCGAACTGCTTCTGGGCCATGCGATTGCCGACGACGAAGCCGCGGAAGCGGCGCTGGTGGAACTGCTCGCCCTCGACGCCGGCGCCGTGCTGCTCAAGGGCGGCCACCTGCCCGGCAGCGGCGACATGGTGGATCGCTTCGACGACGGCGAAGCGCTGATCGAATTCGTCAATCCGCGCCTGGATGTCGAAGGCCATGGCACCGGCTGCACCCTGGCCTCGGCCATCGCCGCCAACCTGTGCCGCGGCATGCCGCTGCGCGAGGCCTGCTCGGCCGCGACCAACTACGTGCACGGCGCGCTCAAGCACGGGTATGCCCCGGGCAAGGGGCCGGTGCGGGTGCTGGCGCACTTCTGGCAGCGCACGCAGGAATGATGTTTAAGGCATCAATAAAGATATCCTGAGCTTGCCTTGAGACGTTCCGGGTCCTAACATTCGCGCAGGCTTTCGCGAGAGACCCCGGATGATCAGCGCCGCCCAGCTGCGTGCCGCCCGCGCCTTGATCGGCATCGACCAGCGCCGCCTGGCCGAACTGGCCGGCGTATCCCTGCCCACCGTGCAGCGCATGGAAGCCAGCGCCGGCAACGTGCGCGGCAAGATCGACACCCTGACGCGAATCGTCGAGGCACTCGACGCCGCCGGCGTTGAACTGATCGGCAACGGCCAGCCCAGCCAGGGCCAGGGCCGCGGCGTGCGCCTGAAGGAGCCGCGGCAGTGAGCCTGCGCGGGCGCATCGCGCGCCATTTCCACCCCAAGCTGCTGACGGTGTTCGCCGAGGGCTACCGGTGGTCGGACCTGCGCGCCGACAGCGTGGCCGGCCTGACGGTGGCCATCGTCGCCCTGCCCCTGGCCATGGCCCTGGCGGTGGCCAGCGGCGCCGACCCGGCCACCGGCTTGCTTACCGCCATCGTTGCCGGCTTCCTGATCTCCGCCCTGGGCGGCTCACGCGTGCAGGTGGGCGGCCCGACCGGCGCCTTCATCCCGGTCATCTACGCGATCATCGCCACCCACGGTTACGACGGCCTTGTCATCGCCACCCTGATGGCGGGCGTGATCCTGGTCGTGGCCGGCCTGCTCAAGGTCGGCACGCTGATGAAGTACCTGCCGCAGCCGCTGGTCACCGGTTTCACCGCCGGCATCGCGGTCATCATCTTCGCCAGCCAGCTCAAGGACCTGCTGGGCCTGCAGGTCGACGGGGTGCCGGCCGAATTCCTGCCCAAGCTGGGCGTGCTGTGGGCGCACCTGGACAGCTTCAACGGCTGGGCCCTGGCACTGGCCCTTGCCTGCATCGGGCTGATCGTCGGACTGCGCAAGCTGGCGCCCAGCGCGCCCGGCTTCCTGGTGGCGGTGGTGCTGGCCTCGGGCGCGGTCGCGTTGTTCGGTTTGCCGGTCGACACCATAGGCAGCCGTTTTGGCGGCGTGCCGTCCAGCCTGCCCCTGCCCGCGCTGCCCTCGCTCGACCTGGCGCGTTGCATCGCGCTGCTGCCGGCGGCGCTGACCATCACCTTCCTGGCCGGCATCGAGTCGCTGCTGTCGGCGGTCGTGGCCGACGGCATGACCGGCCGGCGACATCGTTCGAATACCGAACTCATTGGCCAGGGCATCGCCAACGGCGCCTCGGCCCTGTTCGGCGGACTGCCGGCCACGGGGGCGATCGCCCGCACCGCCACCAATATCCGCGCCGGCGCCCGGACCCCGGTGGCCGGCATGCTGCATGCAGGCTTCCTGCTGGCCTTCGTATTGCTGGCGGCCGACCTGGCCAGCTACGTGCCGCTTCCGGCGCTGGCGGGCCTGCTGGTGGTGGTTGCCTGGAACATGAGCGAACACGGCCACTTCCGCCACACGGTGCGGTCGGCGCCGCGCGGCGACAAGCTGGTGCTGCTGCTCACGTTCGGCCTGACCGTGTTCGTGGACCTCACCGTGGCCATCGAGGTGGGCATGGTGGTGGCGGCCTTCGCCTTCATGCACCGCATGGCCGGCCTGGTCGAGGTGACCGCCGGCGTGCAGCTGATCGAAGACGACTCGGACGGTGAATCTGCCTCCGATGCGGCCCAGCGCGAACAGCTGCCGCCGGGCGTGGAGGTCTACCAGATCCGCGGGCCGCTGTTCTTCGGCGCCGCCAACCGGCTCGACAACCTGCTCGACCAGCTGTTCACGCGCCCGAACGTCTTCATCCTGCGCATGCGGCTGGTGCCGCTGGTCGACGCCAGCGGCGTGCACTCGCTGACCACCCTGGCCGAACGCTGCAGGCGCCAGGGCATCGTTCTGGTGATCTCGGGCATGCAGGCCCAGCCGATGGCGGTGGCCCGGCGCCTGGGCCTGGCCGAAAGGCCGGGCGAGCTGCACTTCGCCGCGGATTTCCCGGCCGCCCTGCGCCTGGCCCGGTCATTGACCAGTGAAGGCCTGGTCCGGGACATCGCCGGGGTCTGACGGACTGGCCCGGGCGGCCACGGCTCCGGTAGCATCGGCGACAGTCCCGACCCCTTCACGGAGCCAGCCATGCGCAGCGGCAATCCCGCCCTGAACCAGAACACCTTCCTCGACGTCGGCAGCGGCGAAGTCGTTTCCCGCGACGCCAGCCAGGTGATGACCTTGGGCGGCACGGTCAACAAGACCGGCCTTCTTCTCCTGATGTGCGTGGCCACGGCCGCCTACACCTGGAACCTGTTCGACCCGGCCAACCCGGGCGCGATGATGCCCTGGATGCTGGTCGGCGGCATCGGCGGTTTCATCGTCGCCATCGTCACGGTGTTCAAGAAGACCTGGTCGCCGGTCACGGCGCCGGTCTACGCGCTGCTCGAAGGCCTGTTCCTGGGTGGCATCTCGGCCTTCTTCGAGGCGCAGTTCCCCGGCATCGTGATGCAGGCGGTGATGCTGACCCTGGGCGTGCTGGCCGCGATGCTGATGGCCTACAAGTCCGGCCTGATCAAGGCCACGGAAAACTTCAAGCTGGGCGTGGTCGCGGCCACGGGCGGCATCGCCCTGCTCTACCTGATCAACATCGGCATGCGCATGTTCGGCTTCGAGGGCATGGGTTTCATCCATGACTCGGGGGCGATGGGCATCGCCTTCAGCCTGTTCGTGGTGGTCATTGCCGCGCTGAACCTGGTGCTGGACTTCGACTTCATCGAAGCCGGCGCCGAAGCCGGCGCGCCCAAGTACATGGAGTGGTACGGCGCCTTCGGCCTGGTGGTGACCCTGGTCTGGCTGTACCTGGAAATCCTGCGCCTGCTGGCCAAGCTGCAGTCGCGCGACTGACCGCCGGGATGCCTGGCCAGGACGGCGGTTGATGGCCAGCGCAGCGGTATCCCGCCTGCGTACGATTGTGCTGGACCTGCGCCAGCGGCTGTGGGCCAAGCCGCTGTTCGCATGCCTGCTGTCGGTGCTGGGCGTGGGGCTGGCCTGGATGCTCGACGCCGAATGGCTGATGAAGAATCCGCCGGAAATTTCGGCGGACTCGATCGAGTCGCTGCTCTCGATCATGGCCTCGAGCATGCTGGTGATCGCCATCTTCGCCGCCGGCGCCATGGTCTCGGCCTATGCCTCGGCCAGCAACAATTCCTCGCCGCGCTCGTTCCCCCTGGTGCTGGCCGACGACAGTTCGCAGAACGCCTACTCGATCTTCGTCGGCGCCTTCATCTTCGGCGTGGTCGGGCTGGTGGCGGTGGAGAACAGCAGCTTCGACACCGTCGGGCGCTTCGTGTTGTTCATCGAGACGGCGGTCGTCTTCGCGCTGGTGATCCTTACCTTCGTGCGCTGGGTGGACCGCATCGCCCGGCTGGGCCGCCAGGGCAATACCAACGACCGCGCCGAAGATGCGGTGACGGGCGCCATCCGCCGGTACCGACGTGCTCCGCTGCGCGGTGGTGTCCCCGCGACCGGACTACCGGGCGGATCCCTGCCGATCGAGGCCGACGACGTTGGCTATGTCTGCGCGCTCGACATGGCCTGCCTTCAGGACTGTGCGAAGCAGAACCAGCTGGTGATCGAAGTGGCGGCCCTGCCCGGCGCCTTCATGGTCCCGGGCCGGGCGCTGGTGCGGGTGGGCGGCGCGCGCGGCGGGCTGCCGGAGAACGTCACCAGGGCACTGCGCTCGGCGTTTCGCATCTCCCGCACCCGCGAATTCGACGGCGACCCCCGTTTTGGCATGGTCGTGCTCTCCGAGATCGCCGGCCGGGCGCTTTCACCGGCGGTGAACGACCCGGGCACCGCCATCGACGTGACCGGCCGCCTGGTCAGGATTTTCGTGCAATGGGTGCGCACCGTGCCCGAAGGCGGCAGCCCGGACTACCCGCTGGTGCAGGTTCCGGAAATTTCCCTTTCCGACCTGGTCGAGGATGCCTTCACCGCGATTGCCCGCGACGGTGCCGGTTCGATCGAGGTCGGCACGAGGCTGATGAAATGCCTGCAGACGCTGGCGTCGCTGGGCAACGAGGAACTCGCCACCGCGGCCCGCGCCCAGGCCCGGCTGGCCCTGGCCCATGCGGAGCGGCACATGGAGCTGCCCGCCCAGCTCGCACGACTGCGCGCCTTGGCATCCTTCGCCGACTGACTTAGGGTATCGGCCGGCGCGGCGAGCGCCGCAGGGACACCGACATGCGGCGACACGGAAACCTCACCCGCTGGAATCAGGACCGCGGCTTCGGATTCATCATGCCGGCCGGCAGCGACACCGAACTGTTCGTGCACATCTCCGCATTCCCGCGCGGCACAAGTCCTCCCGAGCCCGGCGAACTGCTGTCGTTCGAAGTTGAAAAAGGACCCGATGGCCGCGACCGCGCCGTGCGCATCTACCGCGCCGGCCAGGCAAAACCCGGCGGAAGCCCGCGCCAGCCGGCGGCGAAAAGCGGCCCCGGCTACCTGGCCCAGGGCGCACTGGCGCTGGTGCTGCTGATCGCGGGCATCTGGGCCGTGGTGGTCTGGCGCGGCGCCGATCAATCGGCGCCCAGGGCGGCGGCGGTGGCGCTGCCGGTCGTCGTGCCGCGAGAACCCGAGCGCTTCCAGTGCGACGGCCGCCAGCACTGCTCGCAGATGAAAAGCTGCGCCGAAGCCAAGTACTTCATCCGCAACTGCCCGGAGACGAAGATGGACGGCGACGGCGACGGCATACCCTGCGAATCGCAGCACTGCTACTGAGAGCCTGAACCGGGAACATCGCCAGGGGCCCCTGCACTGCCGGGCCTGGCCCATCGGGGCCGGAGCCGTGCGACCATCGGCAGCGGCGGCATTTGCCGCAGGCGCCGGAGTCTTCCCATGGCCAGGATCGGTTTAACCCTGCTATCGGTCGTGCTGCTGCTGGCGGGCTGCGCCAGCACCCAGCGTTTGATGCTCGGACCGGCCCGCGCACCCATCGACCCCTCCGAAGTGCGCATCTACCGCGCCGCGCCGCCCGGATCCGTGGACGTGGCCCAGCTCGAGGCCGCCAGCGGCATCGGATTCGGCACCCCGGGCCAGGAGCGCGCCGTCATCGACCGGCTGCGCGCCGAAGCCGCCGCCCTGGGCGCCAATGGCCTGATCATCGTGGGCCTGGGGCAGGCGCGTTCGCCCGTGGGCATGTCGGTGGGCGGCGCCAGTTACGGCAGCCACGGCGCCGTCGGCGTCGGCCTGGGCATTCCCACCAGCCGCAGGAAGGCGAACGCGGTGGCTATCTACGTGCCGCCTTCTTCCCGGGACACGCCCGCTTCAGACTGATTTGCGGCCAAATCGGGCCGGCATGAAAAAGGGCGCCTGTCGGCGCCCTTCTTTATCACGCTGGAACGCCGGACCCTCAGGCTTTGGCGCGGTTCGCGATCGCCTGGGCGAAGGACTCGGTGGTGCCGCTGCCGCCCAGGTCGGGGGTCAGGTTGTCCTTGGCGGTCATGGTGTCGACGATCGCCTGGCGCAGGCGGCGCGCGGCGTCGTTGTGGCCCAGGTGGTCGAGCATCTGGGCGGCGCCCAGCAGCAGCGCCACGGGGTTGGCGATGCCCTTGCCGGCGATGTCGGGCGCCGAGCCGTGCACGGCTTCGAAGATCGCCGCCTCGGTGCCGATGTTCGCGCCCGGGGCCAGGCCCAGGCCGCCGACGAGGCCGGCGCACAGGTCGGAGATGATGTCGCCGAAAAGGTTGGTGGTGACGATCACGTCGAACTGCTCGGGGCGCATCACCAGCTGCATGCAGGTGTTGTCCACGATCATGTCGTTGCACTGGATGTCCGGGTATTCCGTGGCCACCTGGCGCGCAACCTTCAGGAACAGGCCCGAGGTCGACTTGAGGATGTTGGCCTTGTGCACCACCGTCACCTTTCTGCGACCGATGCGGCGCGCCAGGTCGAAGGCGTAGCGCACGATGCGCTCGGAGCCGCGGCGGGTGATCTTCTGGGTCAGCGTGGCGGTTTCACCGTCGGCGGTGAGGTTCTGGCCTTCACCGATGTAGGCGCCTTCGGTGTTCTCGCGCACGGTGATCAGGTCGATGTTCTCGTAGCGCGACTTGGTGTTCGGGAAGCTGATCGCCGGGCGCACGTTGGCGTACAGGTCGAAGCGCTTGCGCAGCTCGACGTTGATCGACGAAAAGCCCTCGCCGACCGGCGTGGTCAGCGGGCTCTTGAGCGCCACGCGATGCTTGCGGATGGCATCCATGGTGGCCGCGGGAAGCAG
>NZ_CAXBJS010000127.1:0-7643 GCF_963976025.1 uncultured Arenimonas sp. | reverse complement strand
CGAGGCCAGCAGGAACTGGGCGCGGCCGGTTTCGCGGTCGAACAGGTAATACGCGCCCGGATCGACGTCGCTGTAGGTGCGGAACAGCACCTTGCGGCCGTCGCGGCTGATGCCGCCGAAGGAAACCGCGTGTTCCGGGAAGGCGTTGATCAGGCCGGCGTAGGTCTTGGACTCCGGGTGGTCCTTGTTGACGAACACGTAGTTGGGCACGCCGTCCATGTAGGCCACGGCCAGCAGCTCACGCTCGTCGCTGCTGTACAGGTAACCAACCGAATCGACGTTGGGGTTGGAAGCGACCGGGGTCTCTTCCCGGCTTTCCGGGTCCTGCAGCACCAGCCTGGCCGGTTCGCCCTTTTCGCTGACTTCGAAGAACACGCGCTTGTTCTCGCTGTCGAAAGTCACCGGGGTGCGCACGGCGCCACCCATCTCGGACGTGTGGATGGTGGTCCAGCGGTCGCCGTCGCGGCGCAGGGTGACGATCTCCAGGTCCTTTTCCTGGCCAACCGCGTAACGAACCTTGAGCTCGTGGTCGAGGATGAAGCCGCCGAAACGGATCGGGGCAGTGGCCACCGTGCTCACGCGGGCGTTGTAGACGTCGTACTTGGACAGGAAGGCCGAGTCGACCGAACGCTGGACCAGGATCGAACGCGGGTCTTCCCAGTTCTTGTCGACGATCTGGTAGAAGCCAAGGTTGGGCATGTCGGCGCGCTGGGTGCCGTCGACGTTGCTGGCGTAGACGTCCGGGGTACCGACGCGGAAGTCGAAGCGGCCAAGCTTCTCGCTGACGTACATCAGGAAACGTTCGTCATTGACCCAGCTGATGCGCTCGATGTGCTTCTTGGAACCGTAGTCCCACTTGCCCACCAGCTTCATGCCGTCGACTTCGAAAGCCGCGAGCACGGTGCGGTCGCCCTGGGGCACCGACACGGTGACGTACTTGCCGCTGGGCGACAGCGACACGGACGTGAACTCCGGGTCCTTGAAGAAGTCGCCGATCGGCAGCTGCGGCGGCTTGGCCAGGACGGCGGCAGGCAGCGCAAGCAGCGCGGCCAGTAGGAACTTCCCGAAAATGTTCATGGTGCTTTTCCCCGAAAAAAGGTCAGCCCTTGGCCGACATCATGCTGGCGAACTTGTCGAACAGACCGGCCACATCGCGCGGGCCGGGACTGGCTTCCGGGTGGCCCTGGAAGCTGAATGCCGGGGCATCGGCCAGCTCGATGCCCTGGTTGGATCCGTCGAACAGCGAACGATGGGTGACACGCACGCCGGCCGGCAGGCTGGTTTCGTCGATCGCGAAACCGTGGTTCTGGCTGGTGATCATCACGCGCTGGGAGTCGAGGTCGATCACCGGGTGGTTGGCACCGTGGTGGCCGAACTTCATCTTCATGGTGCGCGCGCCCGCGGCCAGGCCCAGTAGCTGGTGGCCCAGGCAGATGCCGAAGGTCGGCACCTTCGCCGCCAGTACCTCGCGGATGGCGGCGATGGCGTAGTCGCAGGGCTCCGGGTCGCCGGGGCCGTTGGACAGGAAAACACCGTCGGGATTTTCCGCCAGCACCTGGGCGGCCGGCGTCTGCGCCGGCACCACGGTGACCCGGCAGCCGCGGTCGGCCAGCATGCGCAGGATGTTGCGCTTGACCCCGAAATCGTAGGCAACGACGTGGAAACGCGGCTCGACCCGGGCGAATTCATTGGAATCGAGGTCCAGCGAGCCTTCGGTCCAGCTGTAGCGCTCGCGGGTGCAGACCTCTTTGGCCAGGTCCATGCCCTTGAGGCCGGGAAACTTGCGGGCGGCCTCGATGGCGGCCTCGCAGTCGATGTCACCCGCGACCAGGCAGCCGTTCTGGGCGCCCCGGTCACGCAGCAGGCGGGTCAGCCTGCGGGTGTCGATGCCGGCGATGGCCACCACGCCCCGGGCCGACAGCCATTCGGGCAGCGAAGCCTGGCTGCGCCAGTTGCTGGGGCGGCGCGGCACGTCGCGCACGATCAGGCCGGACGCCCAGGGCTTTTCAGCCTCGTCGTCCTGGGCCGTGAAGCCCGTGTTGCCGATGTGCGGGTAGGTCAGGGTGACCAGCTGCCGGGCATAGGAGGGATCGGTGACGATCTCCTGGTAGCCGGTCATGGCGGTGTTGAACACCACTTCGCCGGTGCGGCTGCCGGTGGCGCCTACGGAGATGCCCTCGAATACAGTGCCGTCTTCGAGCGCGAGGATTGCGGGTTGGTTCACGGGCTATCGCCTTGGCTAGGGGGAACCCGTTCACAGGGTGTGCGAACACCCGCGGACTGGGCAGGACCATGTCCGGACGGATGAGGGTTCAGGCGAGCGGGAAGTTTAGCGACACCGGCCCGAAAAGGAAACTCGGCGGCGCTGGTTCAGGTACGGCCGCCGGCCAGCAGCAGCTCGCCGAAATCGTAGCGTCCCGGGCCCCGCCCGGACAGGCGCACCGCGGCCTCCAGGGCGCCGCGGGCGAAGATGTCGCGGTTGCCGGCGCGGTGCACCAGCTCCAGGCGCTCGCCGGGCCCGGTGAGCTGGACCAGGTGCTCGCCGACGATATCGCCGCTGCGCAGGCTGGCGTAGTGCGGGGGGCTGCCCCGGCCCTGCTCCACCGCCTGGCCCAGGGACAGCGCGGTGCCCGAAGGCGCGTCCTTCTTCTGGGTGTGGTGGGACTCGACGATATCGGCGTCCCAGCCCGGCAGCGCCGCCGCCGCCTGGTGCACCAGGGCCCGCAGCACCGCCACGCCGACGCTGAAATTCGCCGACCACAGCACCGGCACCAGCTGCGAGGCCTCGTCCATGGCCGCTACCTGGGCATCGGACAAGCCGGTGGTGCCGCTGACCAGGCCGGCACCCTTGGCCCGGCAGGCCGCGACCAGCGGCCCGAAGGCTTCAGGCAGGCTGAAGTCGATGGCCAGGTCGTAGTCGGGCGCGTCGGCCAGCCTTTCCACCGGCAGCACCGGCACGCCGGCCGGCGCCTCGGCCAGCGGCTGGCCGCTGCGCGAGACGGCGGCGACCAGCTGCAGTTCGGGCCGCTCGGCGACCAGGCGCAGTAGTGCGCGGCCCATGCGCCCGCTGGCGCCGTGGATCAGGATACGGATGGGGAGCGGTTGTTCCATGGCCGGACGCTAGCGGAAAGCGCCCGGCGCTGGCAAACGGCTACACTCGCGGCCATGCCTGAACGTGCCGCCGTCCCGCCAAGGACGACTTCCTCCCGCCACGTGCCGATCCGCCTGCCCCTGCTGGCACTGGCGCTGTTGGCCCTGGTGCTGCACTTCACCGGTGCCCTGGATCGCGCCGACGACCGGCTGGGCGACTGGCTGCTGGCCCACCACGCCCAATCGCGGGTTCCGCCCGACGACATCGTGGTGGTGGCGATCGACCAGAAGAGCCTGGAGGAAATGATCGAGCTGGCCGGCAGCTGGCCCTGGCCACGCAGCGTGCACGGCGAACTCCTGGACATGCTGGCGCCCCACGCGCCCAGGGCCGTGGCCTTCGACCTCTTCTTCAACGAAGAAGACCGATTCCAGGCCCTCAGCGACGAGGCTTTCAGCGAAATCGTCGCCGGGCAGGACAATCTCTTCTTCGCCTCGCTGCGCCTTTTCGACGGCAACCTGGCGCCGCTGTCGATGCTTCCCGCGAGCTTCGGGGCCGAAGCAAGGCCCGGAGCGAACCCCGATGCCAAGGCCGTGTTGCTGGTGCCGGGCATCCTTGGGGAAGACAGCTGGCGCGGCGGGCTGGTCAATTTCGTCGCCGACAAGGACGGCATCGGGCGCCACACCCGGCTCTACGACGAGATCGAAGGCTGGCGGCTGCATTCGCTCGAGGCCAACCTCGCTACCTTCATCGGCACTGCCCTGCCCGATCGCCAGCGCCTTCGGCTGCACTGGTACGGGGAGCCACCGCCGACCATTGCCTACTCCGACCTGTTCAATGACCTGCAGCAGGCCGAGCCGGTCATCGCGCCCACCCTGGCCGGCAAGGTCGTGCTGATCGCCGCCACGGCGCCGGGCCTGCTCGACATGCGCCCCACGCCGATCAGCCAGCAGACGCCCGGCGTGCACATCCGCACCACCGGCCTGGCCAACCTGCGCGCCGGCGACTGGCTGTCCGACTGGCCCGCGCGCTGGCCCCTGCTGCTGGTCCTGGTCGCCGGCACTGCTTTGGCGTTCTACCGGCGCGCCAGCCCGCTGCAGTCGGGCCTGGGCCTGGGCGTGGCCAGCCTGGCCGTCCTGGCCGCCGCCTGGTTCGCCTTCGAAGCCAACCTGTACCTGCCGGTGGGCGCGGCGCTTGCCATGGCCTGGGTCGGCTACGGCCTGCTCACCGTGGAATCGCAGTGGCTCGAGCGCCGCCAGCGCGAGGCCACGGTCGGCATCTTCGGGCGTTTCCTGGACCCGCGCGTGGTCGAAGGGCTGGTCGAAAGCGGCGAACTCGACCGCGAACGCAAGCCCGAGGCGCGCGAGATCACGATCCTGTTTTCCGACATCCGGGGTTTCACCACGCTGTCGGAAACACGCACGCCGGAACAGGTGGTGGACCTGCTAAACCGCTATTTCAGCCGCCAGGTCGAGGTGATCTTCCGCCACGGCGGCACGCTGGACAAATTCATCGGCGACGCGATCATGGCCTTCTGGAATGCCCCCACCCAGACCGAGGGGCATGCGGCGAAGGCGGTGGAGGCGGCGCTGGACATGACCCTGGCCCTGGACGAGTTCAAGCGCGAGCTGGCCGCCAACGGCGAAGGCCTGGGCGACTTCGACGTCGGCATCGGCCTGCACACGGGCCCGGCCGTGGTGGGCTTCCTGGGCAGCGACACGCGCATGGAATACACCGCCATCGGCGACACCGTGAACCTGGGCAGCCGCATCGAGGGCACCACCAAGGGCGTGGCCCGGGTGCTGGTGTCGGGCGCCACGAAGTCCGCCTGCGGCGCTGATTCCCGTTTCAACTTCATCCACCGCGGACAATTCAAGGTCAAGGGCCGCGAAGAACCGGTTGAACTGTACGAACCGGTACGCAACACCGACCCATCCCGAGCAGGAGGCATGCCGTGAGAACAAAACGCCGAACCCCCACCCCCACGCTGGCACTGGCGCTGGCCGCCGCCCTGGCCAGCGGCCTGGCCTTCGCCGAATCCGCCACCACGCTGCGCGCCACCGAGATGCGCAGCGAGCCCCTGGGCTCGGCCGAGGTCGTGGCCAAGCTGGGCGACAAGGCGCCCGTGGACATCACGCAGCGCAAGGGCGCCTGGGCCGGCGTCAAGAACAGCGACGGCCTGGACGGCTGGGTGCGCGTACTGAACCTGCGCACCGGCACGTCCGACGGCAAGTCGGCCGGCGGCGGCAACCAGCTGGCCGCGGCCTTCCTAACCGGGTCCAGCGGCAATACCGTCAGCACCGGCGTCAAGGGTCTGTCGCCGGAAAAGCTTCGCAACGCCGGCGAGGCGCCGGGTGAAGTGGAGTTTCTCGACCAGCTGGCCGCGTCGCCCGAAGACGCCCGGCTGTTCGCGATGTCGGCCAGCCTTCAAAACCACCAGGTCGACTACCTCAAGTCCGACCGCCGCAGCCGGAGGAAGCAGCGATGAAAACCAGACATCTCCTGGCTGCGCTGGTTGCGCTGGCCCTGGCTTCGCCCGCCGCCGGCTTTGGTCGCCTGGGTGACGCCGAAAAACTCTTCAAGTTCGGCAAGAAGGCCGCCGACGCCACTGCACCGATCACCGACGAAGACGAAATCGAACTCGGCCGCGGCATCGCCGCCCGCCTGCTGGCCGCCCGTCCGCTGGTGCGCGACGACGCCATGCAGCAGTACGTGAACCGCGTCGGCCTGTGGCTGGCCCTGCAGACCGAACGGCCCAACCTGCCCTGGCGCTTCGGCGTGATGGACAGCACCGACGTCAACGCCTTCGCCCTGCCCGGCGGCACCATCCTGATCACCCAGGGCCTTTACGACCGGCTGCGCGACGAAGGCGAACTGGCCGCCGTGCTTTCGCACGAAATCGCCCACGTGGTCGAACGCCACCAGGTGAAGGCCATCAAGAAGGAAATGGGCACGGCCTTCGCCACCGAACTGGCCGGTGAAGCGGCCGGCCACAGCGACAACCAGGCCGTGCGGATGTTCGGCCAGAAAGCCTTCCAGGCCGGCACCGAGCTCTTCGTGCGGGGCCTGGACAAGGGCGACGAACACCAGGCCGACGTGCACGGCATGGTCATCTCGGCGCGGGGCGGCTACAACCCCTACGCCCTGGCCGCGGTGCTGCAGACCCTGGACGGCACCAAGGCCGACGACGTCGGCGTGGCGCTGATGTTCTCCACCCACCCGACGGCGGTAAGCCGCATCGAACACCTGGAAACGGTGGTGGGCGACAAGCTCGAGGCCTATGCGATGAACGAGGCGCCGGCGCGCATGGTGCGGCCGGCGCAGTAAAGAACCGGCAGTCCGGAAAACAACAAGGGCGCCCGAGGGCGCCCTTCTTGTTTGATGCAGTCTTCCGGCCTCAGGACGTCATGCGGTCCCAGAAGGACTTCACGCCGTCGAGGAATCCGCTCGAGCGCGGCGAATGCCGGGCGCCGTGTTCGCCTTCGAAGGTGGAGTCGAAGTCCTTGAGCAGTTCGCGCTGGCGCGCGGTCAGGTTGACCGGGGTTTCCACCACCACCCGGCAAAGCAGGTCGCCGGTGCCGTGGCTGCGCACCGACTTGACGCCCTTGCCGCGCAGGCGGAACAGCTTGCCGGTCTGGGTTTCCGGCGGCACCTTCAATTTCACCTCGCCCTCGAGCGTGGGCACGACGATGTCGGCGCCCAGCGCCGCCTGCGAAAAACGCACCGGCACTTCGCAATAAAGATCGTTGCCCTCGCGCTGGAAGATGGCGTGCGCGCGCACGTCCACTTCCACGTACAGGTCGCCCGGCTGGGCGCCCGGCGGGCCGGCTTCGCCTTCGCCGGCAAGGCGGATGCGGTCGCCGGTATCGACGCCGGCCGGGATCTTCACCTGCAGCACCTTTTCGTCCTGCACGCGGCCGTTGCCGTGGCAGGTCTTGCAGGGTTTGGCGATGGTCTGGCCGCGGCCACCGCAGGCCGGGCAGGCCTGCTGCACGGCGAAGATGCCGCGCTGCATGCGGACCTGGCCGCGACCGCGGCAGGTACTGCAGGTTTCGACCTTGCCATCTTCCGAACCGCTGCCTTCGCAGGGCTTGCAGGCCACCAGGGTGGGCACTTCGATGCGCTTGTCGACGCCGAACACGGCCTCTTCGAGGTCGAGCTCGACCACGTAGCGCAGGTCGGCGCCGCGGCGCGGGCCGCGCTGGCGTCCGCCACCGAAAATATCGCCGAAGATGTCGCCGAAGATGTCGTTGACGTCGTGGAAACCGCCGCCCGGGTTGCCGCCACCCATGCCGTTTTCGAAGGCGGCGTGGCCGTGCTGGTCGTAGATGCGGCGCTTGCCGCCGTCCGACAGCACTTCGTAGGCCTCCTTGGCTTCCTTGAAGCTGGCCTCCGCGGCCTTGTCGCCGGGATTGCGGTCCGGGTGGAATTTCTGCGCCGCGCGCCGGTAAGCCTTCTTCAGCTCGTCCTCGGCCGCAGTGCGGGAAACCCCCAGCACCTCGTAGTAATCACGTTTGCTCATCCAAAACCCCAGCCAATGCACCCTGCACGGCTC
>NZ_CAXBJS010000126.1:0-7851 GCF_963976025.1 uncultured Arenimonas sp. | reverse complement strand
CCAAGCCTCGACCGCCAGTGCGTCGGGCTCCCCGCGGCGGGCCTTGCGCCCTCACCCCGCGGGAGCAGCGATTGACCATCTCGCGCCCGCCGCGGCAATCCGCTAGATGTTGACACCCTCAACATGCTGACCCCCCATCTGAAGGCGCCCTCCCAACCTGTTGCCCACAAAGCCGATTCGCCCCCAATATGTCGGGGACCGGCGCCGCAGCGGCGCCCGCGGCCGGGCTGTCGGAACATGCCGTGGTCGCCATCGGCGGCGGCAAGGACTCCCTGGTCAGCATCGAAGCCCTGCGCGCCGCCGGCGTGGCGCAGACCGTCACCTGGGTCGGCGGTTCGCCGCTGATCGCCGCCTGCGCCGCGCGCACCGGCCTGCCCACGCTCAATATCGGGCGGGCGCTGTCGCCGCTGCTGTTCGAACTCAACCGCCGCGGCGCGCTCAACGGCCATATCCCGGTGACGGCGGTGAACTCGGTCATCCTGGCCCTGGCCGCGCTGCTGAACGGCCACGACCAGGTGGTTTTTTCGAACGAACGTTCGGCCAGCTACGGCAGCTTGATCCCAGGCACCGGCGAGGTGAACCACCAGTGGTCCAAGGGCTGGGACTTCGAGCGCGACTTCGCCGCCCACCTGCGAAGCCACGTCGCCGCCGACCTGCGCTATTACTCGCTGCTGCGTCCGTTCTCCGAGCTGGCGGTGGCGCGCCAGTTCGCGCGCATCGACCACTACGACGCGTATTTCTCCAGCTGCAATCGCAACTTCCACCTGCTGGGCGAACGCCCGGCGCAGCGCTGGTGCGGGGTGTGCCCGAAGTGCCACTTCGTGTTCCTGGCGCTGGCGCCGTTCATGCCCAAGCCGCGCCTGATGGGCATCTTCGGCCGCAACCTGCTCGACGAGGCCGACCAGGCCCCGGGTTTCGACGCGCTGATGGAGTACCGCGACCACAAGCCCTTCGAATGCGTGGGCGAGGGTCGGGAATCACGCGCGGCCATGGAACTGCTGGCCAACAGCGCGGCCTGGCGCGAGGATGCCCTGGTGAAACGTTATGCCCGCGAAATCCGGCCGCAGCTCGACCCGGCCGAGCGGGGGCTGGCGTCGCTGCTCGAACCCTCGGATGATCACGGCATCCCCGACGCCTTGTGGGAGCGTCTGCGTGCGAATTTCGGAGCTTGAAGGAAAACGGGTTGCGATCTGGGGCTACGGCCGCGAGGGCCGTTCGGCGCTGGCCGCCCTGCGCTGGCGCCTGCCCAGCCAGCCGGTAACCGTGTTCTGTTCGCACGACGAAGCCGAACCCCTGCGCGACATGCAGGACCCGGCGCTGCGCATCGAAACCAGCGTCAACGCGCAAATGCTTGCCGAACACGAAGTGGTGGTGAAGTCGCCGGGCATCAGCCCCTACACCTCGCCGGCCGCCGACGCCGCGCTTGAAGGCGTGCGTTTCATCGGCGCCAGCGGCCTGTGGTTCGCCGAGCCCACGGCCGGCAAGCGCATCTGCATCACCGGCAGCAAGGGCAAGTCCACCACCACGGCGCTGGTTGCGCATCTGCTGCGCGCCTCGGGCGCCCGCACGGCGCTGGCCGGCAACATCGGCCTGCCGCTGCTGGAGCTGCTGGACGTGCAGCCGCCGCCGGACTACTGGGCGATCGAGCTCTCGAGCTACCAGACCGGCGAAGCCAGCGACGTGGACGTGGCGGTGGTGCTGAACCTGTTCCCGGAACACCTGGACTGGCACGGCAGCGAAGCGCGTTATTACGCCGACAAACTGGCCCTGATCACCCGCGCCGCGCCGCGCCTGGCCGTGCTCAATGCCGGCGATCCGCACCTGGTGGAACTGGACGTGCCGGCATCCACCAAGGTGCACTGGTTCAACCACGCCGACGGCTGGCACCTGCGCGAGGCCATGGTCTACCGCGGCGAACAGCCGGTGCTCGACGCCCGCCACGTGCCGCTGCCGGGCCGGCACAACCGCCTGAACCTGTGCGCGGCGCTGGCCACCCTCGAAGCCCTGGGCCTGGACGCGGTGGCGCTGGCCTCGGCGGCGGCCAGCTTCCGGGCGCTACCGCACCGCCTGCAGTCCCTGGGCCTGCGCCACGGCATCGAATCGGTGAACGACTCGATCTCGACCACGCCGCAGTCCACCATCGCCGCGCTCGACTGCTACCGCGGCCGCCGCGTGGCCCTGCTGGTGGGCGGCTACGACCGCGGCCTGGACTGGGGCATCTGCGTCGAACGCATTGCATCCGAACCGGTGACAGCGGTGATCACGATGGGCCAGAACGGCCCGCGCATCCATGAAAAGCTCAAGCCACTCGCCCAGGGCGGGCGCTTCATCCTGGCCGAGGCCGAAGAAGTCAGCGAGGCGGTGAAGCTGGGCCTGCAGGCCCTGGGCCACGACGGCGTGCTGCTGCTGTCGCCGGGCGCGCCGAGCTTCCCGCGCTACCGCGACTACATCGACCGCGGCCGCCACTTCGCCAAGGCCGCCGGCTTCGACCCCGACCTGATCAACACCATCCCCGGCCTCGGCGTCGCCTGAAAACCAGGGTCAGAGTCGAGTTTTCATCGGGGTTTAACGGCAACGGGGACAGCATCGGGAAAACTCGACTCTGACCCCGGTTTCCAAGGATCCCTCCGCCATGCGCCGTTGCCTGCTTGCCCTCGCCCTGTTCGCCCTTGCCGCCGCCGCCCAGGCCAAACCCGTTGCCGAGCCGGTGAGCTGGGAACATGGTGGCACCACCTTCGACGGTTACCTGGTCTACGACGCCGACGAAGACGACCGGCGACCGGGCCTGCTGATGGTGCCCAACTGGATGGGCGTCACCGACGCGGCGGTGGAAAAGGCCAAGGCGCTGGCCGACGACGATTACGTGATCCTGCTGGTGGACATGTACGGCAGCGGCGTGCGCCCGGCCAACGCCCAGGAAGCCGGCAAGGCCGCCGGCGCCGTGTACGCCGACCGCGAGGCCCTGCGTGGCCGCATCAATGCCGCGCTGGGCGTGCTGCGCGACTCGGCCGGCAAGACGCCGCTGGACGTGACCGACATCGGCGGCATCGGCTTCTGCTTCGGCGGCGCGATCGTGCTGGAACTGGCGCGCAGCGGCGCCGACGTGGCCGGCGTGGTCAGCTTCCATGGCAACCTCGAAACGACCCTGCCGGCGAAGGAAGGCGAGGTCAGCGCCAGCCTGCTGGTGCTCAACGGCGCCGCCGACACCTACGTGCCGCAGGCGCAGATCACCGGCTTCCAGGACGAGATGACGGCGGCCGGCGCCGACTGGCAGTTTGTGAACTTCAGCGGCGCCGTGCACTGCTTCGCCGAGGCCGATGCCAACAGCCCGGGCTGCATGTACGACCCGCGCGCCGCGAAGCGCGCCTACGGGATGATGGAAGACTTCTTCGACGAGCGCTTCGGCGACTGATTCAGTGCCCGCGGGCGACGGCGTAGCGGGCCAGGCCGCGTAGCGCGCGGGACCATTCGGAGTCCGGCAGCGCGTCCAGGGCGGCTTCGGCGCGGTCGGCGTAGTGGGCCGCGCGTTCGCGGCTGTAGTCGATGCCGCCGGACTGGCCGATGGCCGCGAGAACCTCGGGCATGGCATCGGCGTCGCCGGTTTCAATCGCCTCGCGCAGGCGGGCGCGGACCTCGTCGCCGGCGTGGGCCATGGCGTGGATCAGGGGCAGGGTGGCCTTGCCCTCGGCCAGGTCGTCGCCCAGGTTCTTGCCCAGGGCATCGGCATCGGCGGTGTAGTCGAGCACGTCGTCGGCGATCTGGAAGGCCAGGCCCAGGTTCATGCCATAGGCGTGCATGGCCTGCTGGGTGGTTTCGTCGGCGCCCGACAGCAGCGCGCCCAGGCGCGTGGCCGCCGCGAACAGCACGGCCGTCTTGCGCTCGATAACCCGCAGGTAGGCCGCTTCGTCGGTGTCGGGGTTGTGCACGTGCAGCAGCTGCAGCACCTCGCCTTCGGCGATCTGGTTGGTGGTGTCGGCCAGGATGCGCATGACCGGCATCGAATCGAGCTCCACCATCAGCTGGAAGCTGCGCGAATACAGGAAATCGCCCACGAGCACGCTGGGCGCATTGCCCCACAGCGCGTTGGCGGTGCGCCGGCCGCGGCGCAGGTCGGATTCGTCCACCACGTCGTCGTGCAGCAGGGTCGAGGTGTGGATGAACTCGATGATCGCCGCCAGCTGGTGCGCCCGTGGGCCGCCGCCGCCCAGGGCCCGGGCCGCCAGCACGACCAGCATGGGTCGCAGGCGCTTGCCGCCGGCGGCGACGATGTGTTCGGAAATCTGGTTGATAAGCACCACGTCCGAGGCCAGCCGGCCGCGGATCAGGGCGTCCACGGCCGCCATCTCGCCGGCGGCGAGGGCCTGGACCTGGGTGATGCCGGGCAGGGAAACGGGGCGGGGCTGGGCGGACATGGCGCGATTATACGATTCCCGGCCCCCTTTCCGGGTGGTTTCCCACCCCCGGCAGGGGCAATGGCCGGTGGCCCGGGCGGCGAAGGCTGGCATAATCGGGCCTTCCACGGATCAACAAACATTAAAGGCGGTTCGCCATGGCGCGCGGTGTAAACAAGGTCATCCTGGTCGGCAACCTCGGCAACGACCCCGAGATGAAGTACACGCAGGGCGGCATGGCCATCTGCACCCTGTCCGTGGCCACCAGCTCGGTGCGCAAGGACAAGGAAGGCAACCAGCAGGAACGCACCGAGTGGCACCGCGTGAAGCTGTTCGGCAAGCTCGGCGAGATCGCCGGCGAATACCTCAAGAAGGGCCGCCAGGTGTATATCGAGGGCGAGATCCGCTACGACAAGTTCACCGGCCAGGACGGCGTCGAGAAATATTTCACCGACATCATCGCCAACGAGATGCAGATGCTTGGCGGCGGCGGTGAAGGCGGCGGTGGCGGTGGCGGTGGACGCTCCGAGCGCCCGGCCCGTCCGGCCAGCGGTCGTCCCTCGGGCGGCGGTGGCGGCGGCGACTACGGCAATCGTGGTGGTGGCGGCGGCGGTGGTTCCTCGCCCCAGCGCGGCGACGACCCGTTCCCGGACGACGACATCCCGTTCTGATTGGAAGCGACTGCGGTTCCCCCCACCCGACAGGAATAACGGCATGCAGACCTGGCTGGTCACCGGCGGCGCCGGTTTCATCGGCGGCAACTTCGTGCTCGACGCCGTGGCGTCGGGCATCCGCGTGGTGAACCTCGATGCGCTGACCTATGCCGGCAACCTCGACACCCTGTCGCCGCTCGACGGCAACCCGGACCATGTGTTCGTGCAGGGTGACATCGGCGACCGCGCCCTGGTGGCGCGGCTGCTGGCCGAACACCGGCCGCAGGCGGTGGTCAATTTCGCGGCGGAAAGCCACGTCGACCGCTCGATCGACGGCCCGGGTGCCTTCGTGCAGACCAATGTCGTGGGCACCTTCAACCTGCTCGAAGCGGCGCGCGAGTATTACCGCGGCCTCGAAGGCGAGGCGCAGGCGGCCTTCCGCTTCCTGCATGTCTCCACCGACGAGGTTTATGGTTCGCTGGGTGATGAGGGCAAGTTCACCGAAGAAACCCCGTACGCGCCCAATTCGCCGTATTCGGCGTCCAAGGCCGCGTCCGACCACCTGGTGCGCGCCTACCACCACACCTACGGGCTGCCGGTGCTGACCACCAACTGCTCGAACAACTACGGGCCGTTCCAGTTCCCGGAAAAGTTGATCCCGCTGGTCATCCTCAAGGCCCTGGCCGGCGATCCGCTGCCGGTGTACGGCGATGGCCGCAACGTGCGCGACTGGCTGTTCGTGAAGGACCACTGCGCCGCCATCCGGCGCGTGCTTGAAGCCGGCCGCATCGGCGAGACCTACAACGTCGGCGGCGACGCCGAGCGCCAGAACATCGAGGTGGTGAAGGCCATCTGCGCGCTGCTCGACCAGCGCCGTCCGCGCGACGACCGCCAGCCGCGTGAATCGCAGATCACCTTCGTCAAGGACCGTCCCGGCCACGACCGGCGCTACGCCATCGACGCCTCCAAGATCCAGTCCGAACTGGGCTGGCAGCCGACCGTGGATTTCGAGCAGGGCATGGCGGCCACGGTGGACTGGTACCTGGCCAACGAGGCCTGGGTGCAGCGCGTGCTGGACGGCAGCTACCGCATGGAACGCATCGGCCAGGAGGCCTGAATGAAGCGCAAGGGAATCATCCTGGCCGGCGGTTCCGGCACCCGTCTTTATCCGATCACGCAGTCGGTGTCCAAGCAGCTGCTGCCGGTCTACGACAAGCCAATGATCTACTACCCGCTCAGCGTGCTGATGCTGGCGGGCATCCGCGAAGTGCTGGTCATCAACACCCCGCACGAACAGGAGCTGTTCAAGCGCCTGCTGGGCGACGGCTCGCAATGGGGCATGGACATCCGCTACGAAGCCCAGCCCAGCCCCGATGGCCTGGCCCAGGCCTTCCTGATCGGCGAAGACTTCCTGGCCGGGCAGCCCAGCTGCCTGGTGCTGGGCGACAACATCTTCCACGGCACCGGCCTCACCGAGCGGCTCAAGCGCGCCGATGCGCGCGAACACGGCGCCACGGTGTTCGGCTACTGGGTCAAGGACCCGGAACGTTACGGCGTGGCTGCGTTCGATGCCGACGGCAAGGTCGTGGACATCGAGGAAAAGCCGGCGAGCCCCAAGTCCAACTACGCCGTCACCGGCCTGTATTTTTACGACGGCCGCGCCCCGGAGTTCGCCAAGGCGCTCAAGCCTTCGCCGCGCGGCGAGCTGGAAATCACCGACCTCAACCGCGTTTACCTCGAGGAAGGCGGCCTGCACCTGGAACAGCTCGGCCGCGGTTACGCCTGGCTCGATACCGGCACGCACCAGTCCCTGCTGGAAGCCTCGACCTTCATCGAAACCATCGAAGCCCGCCAGGGCCTGCGCGTGTGCTGCCCCGAGGAAATCGCCTGGGGCAATGGCTGGATCACCGACGCGCAGCTGCTTGAACTGGCCAAGCCGCTGGCCAAGAACGGCTACGGCCAGTACCTGCTGTCCCTGGTCGAACGCGGGGCGGTGCCTTGAAGGTCATCGAAACCGACCTGCCGGGCTGCCTGCTGTTCGAGCCCCGGGTGTTCGGCGACGAACGCGGGTATTTCTACGAAGCCTTCAACCACGACAAGCTGGCGCCGCTGGGCCTGGCCCCGAAGTTCGTGCAGGGCAATGTCTCGCGTTCCGAACGCGGCGTGCTGCGTGGCCTGCACTACCAGTGGCCAAACCCGCAGGGCAAGTTCGTGTCGGTGCTCGAAGGCGAGGTCTGGGACGTGGCCGTGGACATCCGCCGCGGCTCGCCAACCTACGGCCGCTGGGCCGCTGCGGTGATCAGCGCGGAAAACAAGCGCCAGTTCTGGATCCCGGAAGGTTTCGCGCACGGTTTCGTGGTGCTCAGCGAACAGGCGACGTTCCACTACCTGTGCACGGCCACCTACGACCCGCAGGCCGACGCGGCCATCCGCTGGGACGACGCCGACCTGGCCATCGACTGGCCGGTCTCGAACCCGTCGCTGTCGGGCAAGGACGCCGCCGCGCCCTTCCTGGCCGATATCCCGGCCGACCGCCTGCCGTCCTACGAGGGCTGAGCCGGCATGCGCCTGCTGCTGCTGGGTGCCAACGGACAGGTCGGGCATGAACTGCGCACGGCCCTGGCCCCGCTGGGCGAAGTGATCGCCGCCACCCGCAGCGGCCAGCTGCCGGACGGCGGCGCGGCCGAAGTGGCCGACCTGGCGGCACCCGACACCCTGGCCGGCCTGGTCGAACGCGTGGCGCCCGACCTGGTGGTCAACGCCGCCGCCTACACCGCCGTGGACCGTGCCGAAAGCGAGCGCGACCT
>NZ_CAXBJS010000125.1:0-7870 GCF_963976025.1 uncultured Arenimonas sp. | reverse complement strand
GTAACGTTCCTCGAGCGCGCCGCCGCGGCCGATTCGTCGGGGTTCGCCATGCCCGACCAGCAGTTCGGCATGGATGGCGACCAGGACGCCGTCAGGAAGCCCATCGACCTGGGTCATGACGATCGTGGGGCGATGCGAATCGAACGCCGCCTTGTGCGCCAGGGCGATGTCGGCGCCCCGGGCAATGTCGGCCACGTAGATGCGGGTGCGGGCGACATCGCCTGGCCCGAGACCGGCCTTGCCGAGCCGCGCGAGGATGCGGTCAAGCGCGGCCTGCGCCTGTGCCTGGAACGGTGCGTCGGACGGCGGCGCGCCCAGGCCGGTGGCCACCACCGAGCCTGCGCCGCCTCGCAGCGCGAATTGCGTGTCCCCTGCCCAGTCCTGGGCAGGGGTCACGGAGGGGTTTACGGCGGCCGCAGCCGCCATCAACAGGGAAGCCAGCGTCATTTCCCGGCTCCAGGTCAGGCAACGGCCGCGAACAGCGGCTCCAGGGCGGTGCCGACGCGCTGCATCTGGGCGTCGGTGAGCAGTTCGCCCAGCACCTGCTGGAAACGCGGCTCCTGCACGCCCGAGACGATGTACTGCCAGCGGTAGGCGGCCAGGGTTTCGCTTTCGATGCGGGCCTGTTCGTCGGCGGCGACCACGCGCGGCACGATCGCGCAGAAATAATCGGCGTCCGCGCGCGCCTGCGCCTGCAGGATGCCGTCGACGGCACCAACCAGGGCGATCAGGTCGTCGACCGCGGTGTCGCGCGCGGCGGCGTCCAGGCGCTCGTGTTCCTGGCGCAGCTCGAGCTCGTCGAGGATGGCGTGCTGCGATTCTTCGCGCCAGTGGAACAGGAAAACGTCCTTGTACAGCGGCGACAGCGCATCGTCGGGCGAAATCGACTGCTTGTAGTGCGCCTGCGTGAACAGCTCGATATGCAGGGTCAGCGCCAGCACCGACCAGGTGGACTTGCCGAGCACGGCGCGCGCCACCTGGTCGGGGTTGGCGGTGCACTCATAGCCGGCCGGCATGATGCCGCCGATCATGGTTTCGATGCGGCGGAACATTTCCTGGTGCTTGATCTCTTCGTCGCTGAAGCGCACCAGCGCCTCGAGCTTGACCTGGTCGCCCAGGGCGTAGCGCTGGCCGATCTCGAGCACCTTGGCGTTGATGAAGCGTTCGACCAGGCCAAAGATGTAGGCGTAGGTGCGGCCCTGCACCTGGCTCATCAGCCGGCGCTCGGATTCATCGGCCAGGCTGGAGCGGTCCAGCCGGCTCAGGCCGTCGGGCAGGAACTTGTGGGCCAGGTCGAACTCGCGGCCCTTGAAAACGTCGCGGTCGATTTCCCAGCGGATGCGGCGGGACGCCTCGATGCAGCGGGCGTAACGCGCGGAGTCGTTGCCGGCCTGGGCCGGCGCGGGATGGATGTCATTGGCAATGGCGTTCATGGGGTGGTCCTTTCGTTGTCGTGGGGGAGGTGCTGCGGGGCGGCCTGGGCCGCACGGGGTTTGCGCACCGGGCCCGGGATGAGCATCGGCACGCGACGCCGGTAGTCGGCGTATTCGGGGTGGACCGCCAGCAGGTCGTTTTCCTCGAACTGGATTGCCACCACGATGTAGGCGGTGGTCATCAGCGCGAACACGAAGTGCGCGACGGTCATGGTCGGCGTCGCCCAGAAGGCGAACAGCCAACCCAGGTAAAGCGGGTGCCGCACCAGCCGGTAAAGGCCGGGCGTGTGGAAGGGCAGCGGCGGGCAGGGGCGGCCGCGCAGATACAGCCAGGCCTGGCGCAGGCCGAACAGGTCGGCGTGGCTGATCAGGAAGGTGCTCACCAGCACCAGGCCCCAGCCGAAGGCGTACAGGCCCAGCAGCGCGCCGCGGGCGAACGGTTCGTGCAGGTCCCAGACCACGCCGCCCATCGGCTGCCAGAACCAGAACAGCGCCAGCAGCGCCAGACTCGAAGCCAGCACATAGGTGGACCGTTCGGCCGCCGCCGGCAGCACGCGCTGCAGGCCACGCTTGAAGGCCGGCCGGGCCATCAGGCTGTGCTGAACGGCGAACGCGGCCAGCAGGCCAAGATTGACCAGCAGCGCATCACCCAGGGGAACCAGCGCCGGCGAGTCGATCGAGCGCGGCACCAGCAGGTTGCCGACGAAGCCAATGGCGTACAGGAAGGTCGCGAGGAACACGAAGTAGCTGGCGATCGCGTAAGCGAACACCAGCGGGCCAAGCCGGGGGCGGGCGGACGTGGACATCGGGGACTCCGGGGCGGGGCGCGGGACATTCCGCGGGCCGCAGTCTCGGTGTCCGGAAGCGGGCAGTCCTGACCGGGCCCGGACCGGTCACTGACCAGTTCATGACCCTGCCTGACCGGTGGTTCCGGTCAGGAAAAACAATGACTTATGGCACGCCCGGGTCTAGCGGACGGCGGCCTCGCGGGCCGCCAGTCGGGCCTGGTCGTCGGGCTGCCAGCGCTCGCCGGAGGCGTCGCGGGCGCGCTGTTCCATGGCCAGGGCGCCGGCCGGGTCGCCGGTGGCCGCCAGCCAGGCGGCCTCGATGCGCAGCTGCAGCGGGTCGCCGTCGAGTTCGCCGGCCGACAGGTCCAGTTCGCGGCGGGCGTCGTCGGTGCGGTCCTGGGCCAGCCAGGCGTTGGCGCGCCAGGCGTGCAGCTGGGCGACCCGGCGCGGGTCGTCGATCTGCGTGGCCACGGCCATCGCCTGGTCAAGGCGCGCATGGGCCCCGGCCGGGTCGCCGGCGTCCAGGCGCAGCTGGGCGAGGTTGCGCAGCACGTCCACGCGCATGGCCGCCGAGCCCTCGTCGCCGATTTCAGCCAGCAGCGCCTCGAGCGCCGCCTCGGCTTCTTCGCGCCGCCCCTGCATCGCCGCCGACCGCGCCAGCCACAGCCTGGGACGCCAGGCGCCCACCGGGTCGTCGGCGGCCAGCATCAGGATCTCGGCCTGGCGCAGGTATCGCTCGGCTTCTTCATGCCGGCCCAGGTCGACGCTGAACTGGCCAAGTACCGACGTGGCGCCCGCCAGGTTGGGCGACTGGTCGATCTTCGCGGCCAGTTGCACGGCTTCAAATGCGGTGTCCCAGGCCAGCGAAAGCTGGCCCATCTGGGCCTGGGCTACCGCCAGCTGGATCAGCGCCGAGGCTTCGGCGGTGGGGTTGCCCAGTTCGCGATGCAGCTGCACGGTTTGCGCGGCCAGGTCGCGCGCCTCTTCGAAGCGGCCCTGGCGCCGGCGCAGGTTGGCCAGCGAGTTGAGCGCGATGCCCTCGCTGCGGCGGTTGCCCTGCAGGCGGAAGCCGGCCAGCGCCGCCTCGATGTGGGCGCTGGCGTTGGCCAGGTCGCCTTCGCGAAGCGCCAGCTGACCCTGGGAATGGCTCAGTTCCGGCGACACGGTCATCAACCCGGCCCGGCGTTCGGCGGCCATGGCTTCCTGCAGGTAGCGGCGCGCCTGGTCGTATTGGTCGGTGTAGGTATGCAGGATGCCAAGGCGCGAAAGCACCGTCGCTTCGGCGTCGGCGTCATGGGTTTCGCGCGCCAGTGCCAGGGCTTCGGCAAGCAGCGGTTCGGCTTTCACGTTGTCGCCCTTGCGCCAAAGCAGGACCGCCAGCGCGTTGCGCACGGCCAGGCGCTCGAAGGGGTCGCCGTTGCGATCGGCTTCGGCCAGCAGCTGTTCGAGCTGGGTGCGCGCCGCGGCCAGTTCGCCCATCTCGGCCTGGCCGCGGGCCAGCTGCAGGCGCGGCCAGAAGGCGTCGGGAACCTGTTCCGACGCCAGCTGGAAATAACGCTGCGCGCCCGGGAAGTCGCCCTGCAGGCGCTGCGCCAGGCCGCGCAGGTAGGCTTCGTTGGCGAAGTTGTCTTCCGACACCGGCCGGCTGGTGCCGCGCACGTTGACGCCGGCGCCCAGTTCGGCGGCGGCGGCGCGCGCGAGCGCCGGCACGTCGTCGGCGACGGTGCTGCGGCGACGGACCTGGCCGTCGGGGCCGGTGATGGCGTAGTCGAGCCGCAGCAGGCCGCCCCGGCGAAGCAGCCGGCCGGAAACGACGTGGCTGGCACCGTGCGCCGCACGCAGTCGTTGCACGCGTTCGTCGGCGGGCAGGTCGGCCAGGGCCTGTTCGATCTCGAACACCGCGTCGGCGGGCACCGTCGCCGTGCGTCGCTGCAGAATGTCGGTCAGGGCCTGCATCAGGCCCAGTCGCGCCCAGTCGTAGCGCGCGTCGTCCGTGGCGTTTTCGATCGGCAGCACGGCCACCCGGGCGTGCCCGTCCATCAGGGTCGCCTGGTCGGCCTGGTGCTGCCACCACCAACCACCCAGCAGGGCCAGGGTCAGGGCCGCAAGCGCCCCCAGCGCCCAGGCGCCGCGAGGCATCGGCCGGGGCGCGGTTTTGGCTGCGGCAGGGGCGGCCGGGGCTGGCGCGACGGCGGCTGCCGGCGGCTGCGGTTCCGGCCCCGGAGCGGGCACGTCGGCGACACGCGGGACCAGGCGCCGCTCCTGCACCGGCTCCACCGGTGCAATGAAGCGGAAGCCGCGCCCGTGCACGGTAAGGATCACCTGCGGCGAACCCGCTTCGTCGTCCAGCGCGCGGCGCGCTTTCATCGCGCAGCGGCTGAGCGCCGCCTCGGTGACCACCTGGCGCGGCCACACGGCGTCGAGCAGCTCGTTCTTGTCCACCACGCGGCCGCGGTTGAGCAGCAGGTAGGCAATGAACTCGAGCACCTTGGGCTGCAGGTCCACCGGCTCGCCGTCGCGCAGCAGTTCGTGGCGGGCGGGGTGCAGTTCGAAACGGCCGAAGCGGAACGCGCCAGTGGTGCCGTTGGCGTCCGGGGACGGCGTTGCGCCGGGGTCTTGCGACTGGCTCATGGCGGGGCGGGGGCCCTCTCGATGGCTGGGACGAGGATAACGCATGCCGAACGGCCATACGGCCGCGTCGGCAGCCGGGTCGGGCAGGGCGCTACAATCAGGACCCTCTTGCGCAAAGCACGCCGACGCCCTGCCCATGTCCGAACAAGAAGACTTCAAGCTTGCCGCCCTCGATTACCACCGCCAGGCGCCGGCGGGGAAGATCAAGGTGACGCCGACCAAGGCCATGGTGACCCAGCGCGACCTGGCGCTGGCGTATTCGCCGGGCGTGGCCGCGGCCTGCGAAGCCATCGTCGCCGACCCGGGCGAGGCCAGCGCGCTTACCGCGCGCGGCAACCTGGTGGGCGTGATCACCAACGGTACCGCCGTGCTGGGCCTGGGCAACATCGGCCCGTTGGCGGGCAAACCGGTGATGGAAGGCAAGGGCGTGCTGTTCCAGAAGTTCGCCGGCATCGACGTGTTCGACCTGGAAATCAACGAAAACGACCCGGACAAGCTGGTCGAGATCATCGCCAGCCTCGAGCCCACCTTCGGCGGCATCAACCTTGAAGACATCAAGGCGCCCGAGTGTTTCGTGGTCGAAAAGAAGCTGCGCGAGCGGCTGAAGATTCCCGTCTTCCACGACGACCAGCACGGCACGGCCATCATCGTCGGCGCCGCGCTCATCAACGCGCTGCACGTGGTCGGCAAGGACATCGCCAACATCAGGCTGGCGGTCAGCGGCGCCGGCGCGGCCGGTATCGCCTGCCTGGACATGCTGGTGGCGCTGGGCGTCAAACCCACCAACATCCACGTGGTCGACCGCGACGGCGTGCTGCACACCGGCCGCCCCGACCTGTGTGCCGGCGGCGTCAACGAAGGCATCGCGCGGTATGCGCGCGACACCGCGGCGCGAGCGCTGGCCGAGATCGTCAACGGTGCCGACGTGTTCCTGGGCGTCTCCGCCGGCGGCGTGCTCAAGCCGGAAATGGTGAAGACGATGGCCGACAAACCGGTCATCTTCGCCCTGGCCAACCCCACGCCCGAGATCGATCCCGAACTGGCCCGCCAGTCGCGCCCGGACGCGGTGATCGCCACCGGCCGCAGCGACTTCCCGAACCAGGTCAACAACGCCCTGTGTTTCCCGTACATCTTCCGCGGCGCGCTCGACGTCGGCGCCACGACGATCAACGAAGAAATGAAGCTGGCCTGCGTGCACGCCATTGCCGACCTGGCGCGCCGCGAGGCCACCGACCTCGGCGCCGCCTACGCCGGTGAAACCCCGCGTTTTGGCCCCGAATACCTGATCCCGCGGCCTTTCGACCCGCGCCTGCTGGTGTCGCTGGCACCGGCCGTGGCCGAGGCCGCCATGGCCTCGGGCGTGGCGACGCGGCCCATCGAAGACATCGAAAGTTACCGCGACCGCCTCTCGAGCTGGGTGTTCCGCACCGGCCTGCTGATGAAGCCGGTGTTCGACCGCGCCCGCGCCGACCGCAAACGCGTGGTCTACGCCGAAGGCGAGGAAGAAACCGTGCTGCGCGCCGTGCAGACGGTGGTGGACGAAGGCCTGGCCCGGCCGATCCTGGTCGGCCGCCCGGCGGTGATCGAACGCCGCATCCAGCGCCTGGGCCTGCGCCTGCGCATCGGTATCGATGTCGACGTGACGAACATCGACGACGATCCGCGCTTCAACGACTACTGGCAGCTCTACCACGAGATCATGCAGCGCAAGGGCATCACGCCGGCCGCGGCCAAGGCCGTGGTGCGCTCGCGCGACGTCGTCATCGCCGCGCTGATGGTGCGCCGTGGCGAGGCCGACGCGCTGCTGTGCGGCATGGTTGGCCGCTTCGTGCGCAAGCTCAAGTACGTGCGCGAAGTACTGGGCCTGGAAAACGAAGTGCGCGGGCTGTCGGCGCTTAGCGCGGTGCTGAACGAGAAGGGCGTGTTCTTCTTTACCGACACCCATGTGCAGGTCGATCCGACCGCCGCCCAGGTGGCCGAAAGCGTCGTGCAGGCGGCCTTCCGCCTGAAGCTGTTCGGCATCACGCCCAAGGCGGCGCTGGTGAGCCACAGCAACTTCGGCTCCAGCGAATCGGCCAGCTCGCAGAAGATGCGCGACGCGCTGGCGATCCTGCGCGAGCGCGCGCCCAAGCTCGAGGTCGAAGGCGAGATGCACGCCGACATCGCCCTGAACGAAGAAGCGCGCAACCGCATCTTCCCGAACTCCAAGCTGTCCGGCCGCGCCAACCTGCTGGCCTTCGCCAACCTCGACGCCGCCAACGCCAGCTACAACCTGGTGCGCAACGTCACCGACGGCGTCGGCATCGGCCCGATCCTGATGGGCCTGGCCGCCTCGGCCCACGTGCTGACCCCTTCGGCCACCGTGCGCCGCGTCGTCAACATGACCGCGATTGCCGCCGTCGACGCCCAGATCCGCGCTGCCCGCGGCTGAAGGGAGGGGGCCAGGTGAAGCTTCGCAGCGACCTGACCATCAACGGCAAGCTCTACCGCAAGGGCGAAATGGCGCCCAAGTGGTTCATCTACCCGTTCTTCCTGTTCCACATGGGCATGTTCGGGTTGTCGGGCTTTTTCATGGCCTATGCCAGCAACGGGCCGGACCTGGCCTTCCTGTACATGCATGGCGGCATCGCCATCACCGTTTACGTGATTTTCTACCTGGCGATTTTCGGCCTGGACGAAGTGCGCTGGATGTTCATCAACGCCGGGCTGGGCCTGTTCGGCATCTGGGTGGAGATCGACTGGATCCTGTCGCTGTTCGGCAAGTCGCTGGGCGACTTCCCGGTGGCGGTGCACGTCACGCCCTTCCTGTACTACATCCTCTACACCTTCCTGCTGCGGCAGCTGGTGCTGGACCTCTTCGGCGCGCGCGGCGAGCCGGCGCGCAAGCGGCGGGTGGAGATGGCCTACGTCGGCCTGTCCCTGCTGGTCTACGGCGGCACCTGGCTCGCCACCCGCTAAAACCCGGGTCAGAGTCGAGTTTCGACGCTCTTGCCCCGGGTCTCGGGGCCAAAAGTCGAC
>NZ_CAXBJS010000124.1:0-7907 GCF_963976025.1 uncultured Arenimonas sp. | reverse complement strand
GGTAGGCATCGGCGGCTTCGCCGCGCGGCCGGCCCATGCCGGCCTCAGCCCTCGACGGACTCGGCGTTCTCGTCGCCGATCACCAGGCCTGGCACGAACTTCTCGCGCAGCTTGGCTTCCAGGTCCTTGGCCACGGCCGGGTTGTCCTTGAGCCACTGGCGCACGTTTTCCTTGCCCTGGCCGATGCGCTCGTCGTTGTAGCTGTACCAGGCGCCGGCCTTGTCGATCAGCTTGGCGTCCACGCCCATGTCGATCAGCTCGCCTTCGCGGCTGATGCCCTGACCGTAGAGGATTTCGGTGACGATGATCTTGAACGGCGGCGCCATCTTGTTCTTGACCACCTTGATCTTGGTCTGGTTGCCGATGATTTCGTCGCCCTTCTTGACCGCGCCGATGCGGCGGATGTCCAGGCGCACCGAGGCGTAGAACTTGAGCGCATTGCCGCCGGTGGTGGTTTCCGGGCTCTGGCCCGGCATCATGATGCCGATCTTCATGCGCAGCTGGTTGATGAAGATGACCATGCAGTTGCTGCGCTTGATGTTGCCGGTGAGCTTGCGCAGGGCCTGGCTCATCAGGCGGGCCTGCAGGCCGGGCAGCTGGTCGCCCATTTCGCCCTCGATTTCGGCGCGCGGGGTGAGCGCGGCGACCGAGTCGACCACGACCATGTCCACCGAGTTCGAGCGCACCAGCATGTCGGCGATTTCAAGCGCCTGCTCGCCGGTGTCGGGCTGGCTGACCAGCAGGTCGTCGACGTTGACGCCCAGCTTCTGGGCGTAGGTGGGGTCGAGCGCGTGTTCGGCGTCGATGAAGGCGGCGGTGCCGCCCGCCTTCTGGCATTCGGCGATGGCCTGCAGGGTGAGCGTGGTCTTGCCCGAGGATTCCGGCCCGTAGATTTCGATGACGCGCCCCTTGGGCAGGCCGCCGATGCCCAGCGCGATGTCGAGCATCAGCGAACCGGTGCCGATGACCTCGGCCGGCTCGATGGCCTTGTCGCCCATGCGCATGACTGCGCCCTTGCCGAACTGCTTTTCGATCTGGCCCAGGGCAGCAGTGAGGGCGCGCTTCTTGTTCTCGTCCATGGGTTTGGTCCTTGGTGTCTTGTTGTCAGTGGTCGCCAGGTTAGCGGGGCCGGGTCTCACGGATTGAGAAGGTTCCGCTGCCCCTGAATCTGCCTGCCCTTCCGGACCGGCGGCAGCCTCTTGTGCTTCGATGCGCAGTAGGGAATTGGACTTCTTCCTGCCGGCTTTTTTCTGGCCCAGGCTCAACGGTTCGGCCTTACGAGGCCGCAGTACAGGCCTTCGATGGCGAAGTCCTGGTCGGGCTGGACGACGATGGGGGCGAAGTCGGGATTACGCGGCAGCAGGCGGATGCTGTCCTTGCCGATCTTGAGCAGTTTCACGGTGATTTCCTCATCGATTCGCGCGACCACGATCTGGCCGCTGCGTGCTTCATTGGTGCGGTGCACGCCGATCAGGTCGCCGTGCAGGATGCCTTCGTCGCGCATGGAGTCGCCCTTCACCCGCAGCAGGTAGTCGGGCGCCGGGGAAAAGAAGACACGGTCGAGCAGCACCATGTCGTGAAGGCCGGCGTCGGCGCCGATCGGCAGGCCGGCGGCCACCTGGCCCAGCACCGGCAGGCGCAGGGGTGCGTCCCCGGCCGCCGGGACGAGGTCGGCGGCCGGGGACGACGAACCGGGGGACACCGCCAGCCGGATGCCACGCGCCTGCCCGGGCACGCGGCGGATGGCGCCGGCCTGCTCCAGGGCTTCGAGGTGGTATTGGGCCGCGCGAACGCCCTTGAAGCCAAAGGCGTGGGCAATCTCGACCTGTGACGGCGGCACGCCGTCGGCCTCGATGCGCTCGGTGATCATGGCCAGGATGGCCTGCTGGGTGTCGGTGATGTCCATTAGTAGTAATACTACTAACGAACCGCCCCGGGCTGTCAAGCCCCTTGTCGCGGGCTAGCGGGCCAGGGCCAGCAGGCCCTGCAGCGACGCGGCCACGGTCTGCCGGCGCACCGCATCGCGGTCGCCGTCGAAGTGGAAAAGTTCGGCCTTGGGGTAACCGCCGCGGCGCTTCCAGCCTATCCAGACCGTACCGACCGGCTTGTCGGGGTTGCCGCCCGTGGGGCCGGCGATACCGGTCACCGCCACGGCGATGCTGGCACCGGAGGTCACCAGGGCCCCGGACACCATTTCCAGCACCGTTTCCCGGCTGACGGCGCCGTGTTCGATCAGGGTTTCGGGCCGCACGCCCAGCAGGGCCTGCTTGGCCTCGTAGCTATAGGCCGCCATGCCGCAGTCGAACCAGGCCGAACAGCCCGGGATGTCGGTGATCATCTTGGCGATCCAGCCGCCGGTGCAGCTTTCGGCCGTGGCCAGCATCAGGTGGCTGGCCTGCAGCGTGGTTCCCACGCGCTCGGCCAGGGCATGCAGGGCGTCGTCGGAAAGCTCGGTGGTTTCGCTCATGGCGGTAGCGTAGTCGCCGGTTCGGCCGATGGCTATCGGCACACGCCGGCCCGGGGCTTGACTTTGTCAATTACAAATGTAATCTCGAGTCCTGATTACATCCGTAAACACCAACACGCCATCGGGAGCCCCATGATCGACCTGCTCTGGAACGAAGCCCAACAGCTGGTTCTTGCCAGCTCCCTGGCCATCGCGCTGGTGTTGCTGCTGCGCCCCCTGCTCCGTCGCGCCTTCGGCCCGGAACTGGCGTATCTGGCCTGGGCCGCGGTGCCCTTCTCCCTGGTGGCCGTGCTTCTGCCCCAGGCGGCCTCGCTGCCGCCGCATCCGTCGGCATCCCCGTCCTGGACGACGCAGGCGCTGGCGGGCGTGCAATCGGCGGTCCTGCAGGCACCCGTGGATCCCCGCCCCGGGCTGCTGCTGGCCTGGTGCCTCGGTGCGCTGGTCCTGGCGGCGGTCCTGGTGCGTACCCAGCGGCGCTTCGCGAACCAGGTCCGCCGCCAGCCGGGCAGCGAATTCGACCAGAGCGACGAAGCCAGTCCGGCGGTGTTCGGCCTGTGGCGACCGCGCATCGTGCTGCCGGGCGATTTCACTTCGCGCTACGACGCCCGCGAACAGGCGCTGCTGCTGGCGCACGAGCGCGAACACCTGCGACGCAGGGACATTCCCGCGCAGGCATTGGCCGCCACGCTGAGATGCCTGTTCTGGTTCAACCCGCTTGTGCACATGGCCGCTCGGCGCTTCCGGCTGGACCAGGAACTGGCCTGCGATGCCGCCGTGCTTCGCCGCCATCCGAAGGATCGCCGCAGTTACGGCGAAGCCATGCTCAAGACCCAGCTCGCGGCGATCAGCCTGCCGCTTGGCTGCCACTGGCCCTCGCGCCATCCCCTGAAGGAGAGAATCAGCATGCTCAAGCAATCCTCCCCCAGCGCTGCCCGCCGCCGCGCCGGCAGCGCCGTGATCGCCGCCGGGCTGGCACTCGTGGCCCTTGGCAGTTGGGCCGCGCAGCCAACGCAAGTGCCACCGGCGGACGTGCCCTCGCTGCGGGTACTGACGAGCGATGACGTCCTCGGCAACCCGAAGTACCCCGCGTCGGCGGCCAGGGACGGTATCGGTGGCGTGGTGGTCCTGGACGTACTGGTGGGCGAAGACGGCAGTCCCGATGACGTTCGTGTCCATCTGGCCAGGCCTGAAGGTGTGTTCGAGCAATACGCGATGGAAGCCGCCCGCGACTGGCAATTCAACGCCGGCCGCGACGGCCGCCGGGGCGACAAGATCGAAGGCTGGGTCCGGGTGCAGGTGAAGTTCACGCCGGATGCCCCGCCGTCGGGCGATGAACCTGCGGCGGAGCCCGCATCCGACGCCTGACGCACTTCCGGCACAATAGGGCGGTTCAACCACCGCCCTTGCCATGCCCCCCGAACAGAACAACACCCCGCCGCACACCCCGCTGATGAAGCAGTTCTTCGCCGCCAAGGCGGAGTACCCGGACATCCTGCTGTTCTTTCGGATGGGCGACTTCTACGAGTTGTTCTACGACGACGCGCGCAAGGCGGCGCGGTTGCTGGACATCACCCTGACCCAGCGCGGCAGCTCCGGCGGGTCGCCCATTCCGATGGCCGGCGTGCCCGTGCATGCCTACGAGGGTTACCTGGCGCGCCTGGTCGCGCTGGGCGAATCGGTGGCCATCTGCGAACAGATCGGCGACCCGGCCGCCAGCAAGGGCCTGGTCGAACGCAAGGTCGTGCGCATCGTCACCCCGGGCACCGTCACCGACGAGGCCCTGCTGCAGGAACGTCGCGACACCCTGCTGATGGCGGTCAGCCGTGGCCGCAGCGGCTTCGGCCTGGCCTGGGCCGACCTGGCCGGCGGTCGTTTCCTGGTGTCGGAAGTCGCCGACGAAGACCAGCTGGCCGCGGAAATCGCCCGCCTGGATCCGGCCGAACTGCTGCTGCCCGACGAAGACGGCTGGCCCAGCTTCCTGGCCACCCAGCCCGGCCTGCGCCGCCGCCCGCCCTGGGGTTTCGACACCGACGCCTGCCGGCGCCAGCTGCTGAAGTTCTTCAAGCTGCACGACCTCAGCGGTTTCGGCCTGGAAGACAAGGCGCTGCCCACTGCCGCCGCCGGCGCCCTGCTCGCCTACGTCGAAGAAACCCAGAAGCAGCAGCTGCCGCACCTGACCGCCATCGCCTTCGAATCGGCCGGCGACGGCATCGCGCTCAATGCGGCAACGCGCCGGCACCTGGAACTCGACAGCCGCACTGATGGCCGCAATGAACACACCCTGCTGGGCGTGCTCGACACCAGCGTCAGCCCGATGGGCGGCCGCCTGCTGCGCCGTTGGCTGAACCGGCCGCTGCGCGACCGCGGCGTGCTCGGCCAGCGCCACCACGCCGTCGCCACCTTCATCGATTCCGGCGCCCACGAAACCCTGCGCGAAACCTTCCGCGGCCTGGGCGACATCGAACGCATCCTGTCGCGCGTGGCCCTGCGCTCGGCGCGCCCGCGCGACCTGTCCACGCTGCGCGACGGCCTGGCCCTGCTGCCCGGCGTGCGCGGCGTGCTGGCACCGCTCGATTCCCCGCGCCTGGACGCCCTCGCCTCGGCGCTGGGTGAACACGACGGCACCGCCGACCTGCTGGCCCGCGCCATCGTGCCGCAGCCGCCGGTGCTGATGCGCGACGGCGGCGTCTTCGCCGAAGGCTTCGACGCCGAGCTCGACGAACTGCGCACGCTGTCCACCACCGCCGACCAGTTCCTGGTCGACCTGGAGGCCCGCGAGCGCGCCGCCACCGGCATCGCCACGCTGAAGGTCGGCTACAACCGCGTGCACGGTTATTTCATCGAAATCAGCAAGGGCCAGTCGGTCAAGGCGCCCACGCACTACACGCGCCGGCAGACCCTTACCGGCGCCGAGCGTTACATCACCGAAGAGCTCAAGGCCTTCGAAGACAAGGTGCTCAGCGCGCGCGAACGTTCGCTCACGCGCGAAAAAGCCCTGTACGAAGACCTGCTGGAAACGCTGAACCAGTCGCTGGAGCCGCTCAAGCGCTGCGCCGCGGCGCTGAGCGAACTGGACGTGCTGGCGGCCTTCGCCGAACGCGCCCAGGCCCTGGACTGGTCACGCCCGGAGCTGACCGACGCACCCGGCCTGTGCATCGAACGCGGCCGGCATCCGGTGGTCGAAGCCGTGCGCGACGAACCCTTCGAACCCAACGACCTGGTGCTCGACGAGAACCGCCGCATGCTGGTCATCACCGGCCCGAACATGGGCGGCAAGAGCACCTACATGCGCCAGAACGCGCTGATCGTGCTGCTGGCGCACATCGGCAGCTTCGTGCCGGCATCACGCGCGGTCATAGGCCCCGTGGACCGCGTGCTGACGCGCATCGGCGCCGGCGACGACCTGGCGCGCGGCCAGTCCACCTTCATGGTGGAAATGGCCGAAACCAGCTACATCCTGCACCACGCCACCGCGCAGTCGCTGGTGCTGATGGACGAAATCGGCCGTGGCACCTCGACCTACGACGGCCTGGCCCTGGCCGAAGCCTGCGCGCGCCACCTGGCGCAGGCCAACCGCGCCTACACGCTGTTCGCCACCCACTATTTCGAACTCACGGCCCTGGCCGAACCAGGCAGCGGCATCGCCAACGTGCACCTGGACGCCATCGAACACGGCGACCGCCTGGTCTTCATGCACGCGGTGAAGGACGGCCCGGCCAACCGCAGCTTCGGCCTGCAGGTGGCGGCGCTGGCCGGCCTGCCGCGCACGGTGGTTGAACAGGCCCGCCGCACGCTGGCCAGCCTGGAACAGCGCGGCGCCCCGCACGCCGTAGCGGAGATGAGCCCGGCGGCGCTGGATGCACCGCAGCAGTTCGGGCTGTTCGCACCCCAGTCCTCGCCCGCGCTTGAAGCGCTGGATGCGATCGATCCCGACGAACTGACCCCCAAGCAGGCGCTCGAGGCGCTCTACCGGCTCAGGCAGCTGCGCTGAGGCGCGAACCCTCGAGGGCCTGGGCCAGGTCGGCCCAGAGGTCGTCGACGTTTTCGATGCCCACCGACAAACGCAGCAGGCCCGGACCGATGCCGCTGGCCAGGCGCGCCTGCGCATCCACCACGCGGTGGGTCAGCCCGGCCGGGTGCTGGATCAGCGTGTCCACCGAGCCCAGGCTCACCGCCGGCGTCATCAGGCGCACGCGCGACATCACCGAGGCCGCGGCTTCGTGGCCGCCGTGCAGGTCGAAAGCCATCAGCGCGCCGGGGCCGGCCATCTGCGTGCCCACCAGGTGCGCATTGCGCACCGTGCCCAGGCCCGGGAAGAAGACGCGGGCCACGGCCGGATGCGCGGCCAGGCGTTCGGCCATGACGACGGCATTGGCCTGCGCGCGTTCGACCCGGATGGCCAGTGTCGGCAGGCCGCGGTGCAGCAGGTAGGCACCCAGTGGGTGCAGCAGCGCGCCGGTGGCCGCGCGCACCGTGCGCAGGGGCCGGGCATGTTCTTCGCTGCAGCAGACCACGCCGGCGATGACGTCGCCGTGGCCGCCCAGGAACTTGGTGGCGCTGTGCATCACGTATGTGGCGCCCAGCGAAGCGGGCTGCTGCAGCACCGGGGTGGCGAAGGTGGAATCGACCAGCACCGGCACGTCGCCGGCGGCGGCCACCACGGCGCGGATATCCACCAGGTCCAGCGTGGGGTTGGCCGGGGTTTCGATGATCACCAGGGCGGTATCGGGGCGGCGGCGCGCGGCGATTTCCGCAGCGTCCACGAACTCCGCTTCCAGCCCGCACAGGCCCGAGGCCAGCAGGTGGTCGGAGGTGCCGTAAAGCGGCCGCACCACCAGCACGTGGCTGCCGCGCGAGCGCGCGTCCAGCAGCACCGCGGTCAGCGCCGCCATGCCCGAGCCGTAGGCGACGCAGGCTTCGGTGCCTTCGAGGCGGGCAAGCGCATTTTCGACCCGGCCCACGGTCGGGTTGTGCAGGCGCGCGTAGATGGGATTGGCGGCGCTGGCGGCGCCCCCGACCAGGGCGTCGAAACTCTCGGTGCCCGCATCCAGGTCGGCCACCGGGTAAGTGGTGGACAGGTCGATCGGCGGCGCGTGCACGCCCAGGCGGGCGAAGTCTTCGCGGCCGGCGTGCACGGCGAGGGTGTCGAAATGCGTCATGGCGGGCTCCGGGGACGGCAGGCAGCCACTATGGCTTAGACTTGCGGCTGGTTCGGCCTGGCCGAACACTATTTCCGAACAGGGGGCTGAAAATGCATCTGGACCGAACAGACTTCGCCATACTGCGGCTTCTGCGAAAGAATGCGCGGCTGCCGAACAAGGACCTGGCCGCCCGGGTCGGCGTTGCCCCGTCCACCGCGCTCGAGCGCGTCCGGCGGCTGCGCGAAGCCGGGGTGCTGCAGGGATTCCACGCCGAAGTCGCGCCCGCCGCCATCGGCATC
>NZ_CAXBJS010000123.1:0-8018 GCF_963976025.1 uncultured Arenimonas sp. | reverse complement strand
GGCGGGGGGCTCCGGGCAAGTAACCCACAGAACTGCATAAGCGGAAAGAAAACAGCATGGCCATCAAGATCAGCAAGAAAATCAAGGGATACGCGGTCCAGAAGCCGGAAGACAAGGCCAAGGCCAGCGTGGTGCCCGTCGCCGCTCCCGTGGCCGTGCCGGAGCCGGAATCGAACATCATCCAGATGCACGAAAAGGTCGAGCGCCCCGACGTGCTTATCGGTTCGACCTACAAGATCAAGTCGCCGCTGGTCGAACACGCCATGTACGTGACGATCAACGACATCGTGCTCAACCCGGGCACCGAACACGAGCTGCGCCGTCCGTTCGAGGTGTTCATCAACTCCAAGAACATGGACCGGCGTGTACATGCCGTCGATCGTGGCCGAAATCGGCTCGGTGGTCGAAGAGCACCTCAAGTCCATCGGCATGATCATCGACCCGGAACTGGGCGAAGAGCAGAAGCGCCTGATCGCCGAAAAGCGCGCTGCCTACGAAGCCAAGGCCAAGAAGAAGTCGGGCGAAGCTGCCGCCCCCGCCGGCACCGGCACCGAAGGCGCGAAGCGCGCCGACGAGGCGGTGCAGGTCACCGGCGAGGGCACTTCCTTCCCGCCCAGCGCGACCATGTGCAACAAGTGCAACACCAAGGCCACCGTGCTGATGGACGGGTGCGCGACGTGCCTGAACTGCGGATACAGCAAGTGCGGCTGAGCGCCTGATGCCTTCGGGTGAATGAAAAGAGGAGCCGCAAGGCTCCTTTTTTCATGCGCCGGCCGGTTTCGACAGACTCCGCGCACCCACCAGGATCATGCGCACCATCGTCGTGAGCTGGTCGATCAACTCGGCGTCGCGCTCGGGTGGCAGGTCCAGGGCGGTGGCGCCCATGGCGAAGGCCAGGCGGGTGATGGCGCGTGCGGCCAGCGCGGGTTCGGCCAGCGGCTGGTTACGCAGTTCGCCGAAGCGCACGAGGTCGGCGTGCAGTTCGTCTTCGAAGAAGCTCAGCTCGCGATCAACGGCGCGCTTGAAGGCGTCCGAGCCCACGGTGCCTTCGCGCAGCAGCACGTGCAGCAATTTGTCGTCGGCGCGCACCTGTTCCATGAAGGCTTCGACCGAGCCGCGCACGATGCCGCGCTCGGCTTCGGCGCGGTGGCGGGCGGCGCCGACGATCTTGCGCAGCGACTGGCCGGCGACGTCGATCAGGGCCACGGCCAGTTCGTCCATGTCGCGGAACTGGCGGTAGAAGCTGTTCGGGGCGATGCCGGCCTCGCGCGCCACCTCGCGAAGGCCCAGGCTGGACACGCTGCGATGCGGGCCTATCAGGCGCAGGGCGGCTTCGAGCAGGTCGGCCTGGGTGATCGCCGTGCGGCGGCTGGGGTGCAGGTCGGCGGTGTCGGTGTCGGAAGAAGTGGGCGTCACGGGTGGGCCGGATCGGGGTAGGGCGCCATCATAAGCGTCTCTGCATATACAACTGTATAGACAGATGTATGCGGAGCTGTATACTGCCGCCCATGCGCCCCGACCTTGTTCCCGCCCTAACCTCCGCCCGCCCACCCGGACATGCCCGGCGTGCGCCGCTGGTTTCCCCGGCCCTGTTCGACTTCTGGGCGGCGCGCCTGTCGCCCGCCTGGTCCTGGAACCGGCCGCTGGGCCGCATCCTGGGCATCGAGCCGGCAGCCTCGGATGCGGTGAGCCTGCTGATCCGGCCCAACCGCCACTTCCGCGGTTTCGGCCCGGGCCAGCACATCAACGTCGGCGTCGAAGTGGATGGCCGCCGCCTGGTCCGCAGCTACAGCCCCAGCGCCGTGCCGGGCAGGGACGGCCGATTCCGCATAACCGTCAAGAAGATCGCCGGCGGCAAGGTCAGCGGCCATCTGTTTGATCGCGCCAAGGTTGGCGACGTGCTGGGCCTGGGCGAGGCCTTCGGTGAACTGGCGCTGCCGCCACCCGACGGCAAGCCGAGTCTGCTGCTGGCCGCCGGCAGCGGCATCACCCCGATGATGGCGCTCTTCGCCGGACTGGCCGCGCAGCCGAATCCGGCGCCGACCACGCTGCTGTATTTCACCCGCAGCCGCGACCAGCGCTGCTTCGTCGACGAGCTGCGCGCCATCGCGAAGCGGCAGCCTGCGCTCGATGTGCGTTTCGTGCTGACCCGCGATGCCGCTCGCGCCGGGGACGAGGCCGAAGGCCGGCTCTGCGCCAGCCAGGTCGCGCCCTGGCTGGCCGCGCCCGCACACGTGCTGGCCTGCGGCCCGACGGGCTTCGTCACCACCGCACGCGACCTGCTGGGCGGACACGCCGCCAGCTTCGCCGCCGAATCCTTTTCGCCGCCCGTGCACGAGACCACCGATACCGGCAGCGTCGCGCTGACCCTGGCGCGCAGTGGCCGCAAGCTGCAGGTTCCGCGAGGCCTGCCGCTGCTCGAAGCCCTGGAAGCCGCCGGCCTGTCGCCCGCTTCGGGCTGCCGCCGCGGTCTGTGCAATACCTGCGCCTGCGAAAAGTCCGCCGGCAGCACCCGTCATCTGCTGACCGGCGAGGTCGAGCACGAACCCGTGTCCGCCCTGCGCCTGTGCGTTTCCAGCGCCCGCAGCGACCTTGTCCTGGACCTTTGAACCGATGACCGCCAAACCCCGCAACCGCGCGCTGTCCCCGGAAGAGCTCGACGCCTTCGCCGCCGAGCTCGACGCCCTGCGTGCGCGCACCGTCGCCACCATCGGCCAGGCCGACGCCGACTACATCCGCGCCGTGCTCAAGGCCGTGCGCTATTTCGGTTTCGCCGGCCGCGCGCTGCTGATGCTTGCCGCCATCGCCGGCGCGTTCTATCCGCCCGTGCTGTGGGTCGCCGGCAGCCTGGGCGTGCTGTCGCTGGCGCTGTCGAAGATCCTGGAAAACATGGAGCTGGGCCACAACGTCATCCATGGCCAGTTCGACTGGATGAACGACCCGGCGCTCAATGGCCGGACCTACGAGTGGGATATCGCCGGCACCAGCGACAACTGGCGCAAGACGCACAACTTCCGCCACCACACCTGGACCAATGTGCGCGGTTTGGACGACGACATCGGCTATGGCCTGCTGCGCCTGTTCCCCGAACAACGCTGGCGGCCGTTCTACCTGGCACAGCCGGTGGTGGCGGTGGTGTTCGCGATCCTGTTCGAGTGGGGCATCGCGATCCAGGACCTGCGCCTGGGCCGCTGGTTCGCGGGCAAGAAGACGACGCGCGAACTCCGGGAAGAGTTCCGCCCGGTGGGCCGCAAGATGGCGCGCCAGGTGCTCAAGGACTACGTGTTCTTCCCGCTGTTGGCGGGGCCGTTCTTCCTGACCGTGCTGGTGGGCAACGCCATCGCCAACGTGCTGCGCAACCTGTGGACCTACCTGATCATCTTCTGCGGCCACTTCACCGCCGATGCGGAAACCTTTGCCCGCGACTCGGTGCGCGACGAAGGCCGCGGCGGCTGGTACATCCGGCAGCTGCGGGGCTCGTCGAACATCGCCGGCGGCCGGCTGCTGAACCTGATGTCGGGCAACCTGAGCCACCAGATCGAGCACCATTTCTTCCCCGACGTGCCAGCCAACCGCTACGCGGCGATGGCGGCGGAGGTGCGCGAAATCTGCGCGCGTTATGGCCAGCACTACAACACCGGTTCATTGCCCAGGCAGTTCGGGCAGGTGGTCTGGCGGATCCTGCGGCACGCGTTCCCGAGCCGGCCGCGATCGGCGGCCCGGTCGCCGGGCAGGGATCTTTCCGCGGCGCTTTAACGCCGGGCCGCGCCGAAGGGATCAGCCCTGTGGCGGTTCGAACTGCAGGTGTTCGTTGCGGATCCAGCCACGCTCGCTGTGCCGGTCTTCGCACCAGCAGGCGTCATGCGCGGGGTCTTCCCAGATCAGGCGCACGGTGTCGCCGGGTTCGACGGTGAGTTCGGCGCTGCAGTATTCGGCCTTGGCCTTGGGCGTGCCGGAATTCATGTCGACCAGGTCCAGCGGCATCCAGCCGGCGCTTAGCTGGCCGTCTTCGGCCCAGACGTAACCTTCGCGATCGGGGTGGGCGTGCTGCACGTGCACCACGTCGCCGGGCTTGAGGGTCAGCGGGATCGCATCCGGGCTTTCCTGCGAACCGGTGACCTGCGCATTGATGGCCTTGAGGGTCGACATCCTGGTCGCTTTCCTGGTCGCTCCCCAGTCGGGAGCCGGTGCCTTCGAGGATACGGCGAAGGGGCCGGCACCGCACCTTCCGGCACGAAACGCCCCGTTGGTCAGCCCCAGGCCACCACCCGCCAGAAAACCGGCCAAAGTGTGAACCAGTTCACAGTTTCGAGGGCATTTTCAGCCCGAAATGTGAACCCGGACCCACTCACTGAGGGACCGGCATGACGCCCATCTACGTCGCCGAAAACGAGCTCGACGCCCAGCTGGTCCAGGACCTTCTGGTCAGCGCCGGCATCGCCGCGCACATCTTCGGCCCGAACGTGGCCGATCCGGACGGGGGCGTGCCCGCCACCCGCCAGGTCCGCGTGGTCGTCGAGGACGACGAAGCCAGCGAAGCGCGCCAGCTGGTCCACGAATGGCAGACCGTGCCCGACGACAACGACGACGACGGTTTCAGCGTCGCCCTGGACGACGACCCGCACGAGATCGAAGCCAAGGTGCCGGTCTTCAATCTCTTCGACGCGGCCGGCAAGCAGGCCTGATCCGCTCATCTCGCGGACAGCGATAGTTTCCCCGTACAGTGATGCCGGACAGTTTCGGCGCGCAGGTTCAGTTTGCTGACTGAATGCGAAATTGTCGTGCCTGCTTGTCTGGCTGGCATGGCGCGGGTCGCATAGAGTCCAAACCTTGCCCCCGCAAGGAATGTCCGATGACCCGACTGCTTCCCGCCCTCTTTGCCCTGCTGTTCTCGCTGCCCGCCGTGGCCGCGGACAGGCCCTTCGAACGCCCCGTGGTCGTGCGGGTGGACGTGGATACCAGCGGCAGCGTCGTCGGAGCGGAGGCGGTGGGCGACTTGCCTGAGGCGCTGGCCGCCGTGGCCGAGAGCGCCACGCGAGACGTCGAGTTCGAGCCAGCCCAGGTCAACGGCCGCGCGGCGCCCAGCCGCACCCACGTGGTCGTGCAGATGCGCTTCGAGCCCGGTGGCGACGACAGCGTGTCCGCCAAGGCGCTCAGGGTGGAGCCCGCCAAGGCCGTGCTGCATCCCCCGGTCTATCCCGCGCGCGCGGCCGAGCGCGGCTACGGTGCCCACGTGGTGATGCGCATCGAGCTCAATGCCGACGGCAGCGTGGCCATGGATCGTTCGGGGCTGGCGGGGATTTCCCTGTGGAAGGGCGGCCGCAAGCTCGAAGATTCGCAGGCCTATCGCGACCAGTACGTCGCCGAAGTCATGAAGGTCATGCAGCACTGGAAGCCGCTGATCGAAGAGGTCGAAGGTGCACCGGTCGCCACCTCCTGGCACGTGCCGGTCACCTTCTGCCCGCCTGGCCGCAAGAGCGTCTGCGCCAAGATCAAGGCTGATGCGCCCACCGCCACCGGCCGCATCGCGAAAGACGATGGCATCCGCCTGGCGAGCCTGAAGCCCGCGGCTGCGGAAAACGCCGATTCCTGAGTCGCGGTAACCTTCCCCCGGAAAGGGCAGGGGGGAGCAGGCCATGAATGCCAATCCGTACGCGCGGCCCCGCCGGGGCCGTGGCCTGGTGGGCGAGTTCCTGGTGGTGATGCTGGGCGTGCTGGTGGCGCTGGCGCTGGAACACTGGCTGTCGGACTGGCAGGAAGCGCGCCGCGCCGACGACACCCTGCTGGCCATGCACGAGGAAATGCGCGACTTCGCCGTGGTGCTGCGCCTTCGCCAGGCGACCTCGCCCTGCGTCGTGCAGCGGCTGCAGGAGCTGGACGCCCACCTTTCGTTCGAAGAGCCGCTGCCTGCGATCGAAGCCATCGGCCGCACCCCCTACCTGTTCTCCAGCCGCAGCGGCTGGCGCGGCGGCGCGCCCGAACTGCTGTCGCGCCATCGCGGCCCGCGACAGGCCCAGGTCTACGGCGAGATCTACCAGGGCATGGAAGAGTTCGCCCTGCTGGCGCAGCAGGAACAGGCCAACTGGGCCCGCCTGCAAACATTGCAGGAAGCGGAAGGCACGATGGACGCGCCGCGCCGCTGGCGCCTTCGCGAGGAAATCGCCAGCGCCCGCAACGCCAACCTGCTGCTTACCGCCATCGCCGACCAGATGCTGCAGCGCCTGGCGTCCATGGACGTGGACGTCGACAGCGATCCCCTGCCCGTGGACATGCGGGAACGCACGGTCTGCCAGCCGATGAGCCTGGTGGAAGGCTGAGGCGGGCAAGCCAACTGCCGGTGTAATCTTTGCGCCGCATGCCACACCCGCTCGACAACCCCGTCTTCGAATCCCTGGCCAACCGCCATCGCCCGCTGTCGCTTCAGCAGGGCGAAGTGCTCCGTTATCCGCCCGACATCGCACCTTTCCTGGGCGTGCCGGAAGAAGGGTACGACGATCCCGCGGCCCTGCATGCCTTGGTGCCGCCGGGCGACACCGTGCTGATGCTGGGAAACATGGCGGCGCCGCCGACCGGCTGGAAATTCGAGCCCCAGGTCACCCTGGTGCAGATGGCCTGCCCGGAGCCGCTGGCGGAGGTGGACGGGCCGGAGGTCATCGAACTCGGCGACGCGCACCATGCCGCCGTTCTTGAGCTGGTGGCCCTGGTTTACCCGCACTACTTCCGCCCGCAGGCCACCCGGCTGGGCCGCTATTTCGGCATTTACCAGCAGGGCCGGCTGGCGGCCATCGCCGGCGAGCGCATGGGCCCGCCCGGCCACCGCGAAGTCAGCGCGGTCTGCACGCATCCGGATTTCCTGGGCCGCGGTTATTCACGCCGGCTGATGGCCCTGCTGTCGAACGACCTGCTGCGCCAGGGCCTGGTGCCCTTCCTGCACGTCAGCCCCGCCAATGACCGCGCGCTGGCCCTGTATGAACGCATTGGTTACCGGCACCGTGCGCGAATCCGGTTTGCGTCGCTTTCCCGCCCGCCCGGCATGGGCAAGCCGGCCTGATTGACCTAGAGTCACAGGCATGAAAACCGCCTACGACGCCCAGAACCTCATCGACGCCCAGCTGGTCTGCGACCTGCTGCACAGCGCCGGCATCCCGGCACGGGTGTCGGGCGCCGGGCTGCTGGGCGCCGCCGGCGAACTGCCGGCCATCGGGGTGGTGCAGGTGCTGGTGCCGGACGACGAACTCGAACGCGCCCGCGCCGTCGTCGCCGATTGGGATGCCGGCGAAGTGCCCGACGAAGAGGAACTCGAACGCCTGGCCTCCCAGCATCCGGACGACGACACCGAAGTCTTGCTGTGACGAAGATCCTCCGCCCGCTGCCGCCCGAGGCCCAGGCCGAGCTGGCCGAAGCGCGCCGGCTGCTGGAGTCCCCGGGCCTGGCCATGCAGCTGGCCAACGTCATTGGCGCCCCCATCGAAGGCTTGATGGCGCGCCTGCCTGGTCCGGCCGCGCGCCTGGTCGATCGCGCCGCGCGCAAGGCGGTGGAGACGGCCTTCGACGCGGCCCGGCGGACGCTGCGAACGCCCGTGCCCGGCCACACCGCCAGCCCGCGCCTGCACAAGTTCGCGGTCGCGGGCACCGGCGCGGTCGGCGGTTTTTTCGGGCTGCCGGGCCTGCTGGTGGAACTGCCCATCACCACCGCCGCCATGTTGCGCTCGATCACCGACATCGCCCGCAGCGAAGGTGAATCCGCGGACGACCCGGCCACCCGCATGGCCTGCCTGGAAGTGCTGGCCTTGGGCGGCCGCCGCAGCGACGACGACGGCGCTGAGTCGGGCTATTTCGCCACCCGCGCGGCGCTGGCCCAGCAGGTCACCGCCGCCACGCGCTACGTGGCCGGTGGCATGGGCACGGGCAGCGCGCCGGCGCTGGTGCAGCTGGTGAACGGCATCGCCAGCCGCTTCTCGATCCCCGTGACGCAAAAGGCGCTGGCCCAGGCCGCGCCCCTGATCGGCGCCGCCACCG